>CAYVUX010000239.1:0-5979 GCA_964455075.1 uncultured Desulfobacteraceae bacterium
GCGCGGAAATGCGCCGCCTGTCCCGGCCACCCTCGCTGTCTGCCCCTCCACGGAGAGATTCACGCCCGCCGCCTCAAGAGCGCGCGCCGTGAGAAGGGTGTCTTCGCACGGCAGAAATCCGTCGATTCTCGTGTTTCCATGAGCCAATGCCGCTACAACCAGAGCCCGGTGTGAAAGGCTCTTGGAGCCCGGCACGACGACCGTCGATCGGACAGGGCCCAAGGGAGTAATCTCTTTCATAATCCCGCTCCCGGCGTTTCCTCTGGGCCGCCGGCCGGTTGTTCGAAAGGGGGTCGAGCCCCGCTCCACTCATGGGAGAAAACACCGGTTTTCCGAGAACGAACGGCGCACCCGTTTTGCATCCTACAAGACGTCCACCGGCTTTGGCAATGTATTTGCCGCGATGATTCCTTTCGTCCTTTGCTCCAGCCGGCCGAAGTACAACATCACCGGCCCACGCAGTGCCCCCCGGAAGGCTTGCTATTGTTCTTTGATGGTTTCATGGATCTTGTGGCCGAAGTGCATGCCTCCGTCGTCCACACAACCGAGCACCTCGTCCCCGGCTTTCAATATCGCCACGGATACCGGTTCGCCCGTGCTGCTCACGAACCGAATGGTTTCCGCGTTCTGACATATCAGCGTGCCCGCGCCCATGGGCCCTTCCGCCTCAATGAGCAGCAGCGGCCTTCGTTCGATTTTGACCCGCCCGACCAGATGCGTCATTGCGTGCCCCTGCGCATCAACGCCCAGTATTTCGTGACCCGCTTCGAGCTCGGAGAGGTAGCGGGTCCCTCCACCGGGAACCATCACGTAGGCGTGAACAGCGCCCGCGTTGATCCGGAACGGCCTTGGCGGTACGTAGGGATTATCCAGGGTTTCCGCATGAACGAGGAACAGGGTCCGGCTGCTGTTTCCCACCAGAGCTCCTTCTCCAAATCCCATCAGACTGCACGTGTCGATGCACACCCTGTCCCCCATCCCCACACTGCGTACGCCCCGAACCTTCAGCGCATGGATTTCGATCGTGCTCTTTCCGCTCCGAAGGTCCTCAATGATTTGTCGGAGGGCGTCAGGGTCCCGCTCCGTCACGATCAACCCGTGCACGCCCTTTTCCAGGACACCCGAGGCCATTTTCGCAAACTCGGCATCGCGGGCCTCCACCATGATGTTTCCACACCTGGCCACCAGGTTTTCGAGCGGAATCACCGTCCAGTCCGGGGTACGAACCACCACGCGCTTTTCCCGGCTGAGCTCCACGATGCGGTCTTCATCGGAGGCGGAACGAACCTCCACATACACCACATCCTGCCCCCACTGGATATCGCCGCCGTCCGCAACGACGGGAATGACACCAAGGGCCTTCGTATGAGACACCTTGTCCTGAGGCACCATGACGGCGTCCGCTCCCGCCTCCAACGCCGCGATAACCAGCTCCTTGTTCCACGGGTCGGCCTTTACCCAGAGTTCTTTCATAACAGAAAATCCTCCGCTTCATAGCCGGCAGCCCCCGTTCGACCGGCCGGTTTCGAACATTCAAGACACCCGGCTGGCTTTCCAGCCCCATTTGGACGTCACTTCAAGAAAAAGCGCCTGAGAGAGCCGAACAGGCGTCGAAACCCTTCTTCGTCCGTCTCTTTCACCATGCGGGAAAGACGGGAAACCGATTCCCGGTAATGCTCGATAAACCGTCCGGCTTCGGGGTTTTCCATGAGCAGGGCCTGGAAGAGGTCTGCAGGTTGGCCCAGGAGGCGCCGGATCCGTTCGAGTCGTTCTTGAAATGTCACGGTGGCGCCTTTTTCCAGCCCACGAATATCGATCCCGGACTCCAGGATACACAGAGAAAGGGCGAGCGTGGAAAAGTGATTTGCTCCCTGGACGAGCCCCATGATAAAATCATGTTCCTCCGGGGCAAGAACGATGATTCCAAATCCCCGGGCCGAAAAAAGATTCGTAATCCAGTTCAATCCCCGCTCACCCCTTCCCGGACACACAGCCAGTGTCAAATCCGGGGATACGGCCTCATAAGGGCCGAAGAGAGGATGGAGGCCGAGCACTTCTCCCCTGGAATGCGCCATCATCGCCTCCATGGACCCTTTCTTGACCGAAGCAAGATCCATGATAAGGCTTTCTTCCCCCAAAAAGGGAGCAACCTTTTCTACGACCCCCACGGTCTCGGACACGGGGACCGAAATCACAAGCACATCGGCCCGCATCGCCAACTCCTTCGCGGACCACCCGCTATTGAGCCCGCTGGTCAAGACGGAATACCCCTCGGTCTCCATAAAATCCGCGAGCCACCTTCCCATCCTTCCGGTTCCCCCGATGATCCCGATTTTCGAGAAGTCTAACCGCATGAATCATCGCCTCTCGGGTACGATCCCAGCCGTTTCAGGGCCAGGCAGCGCGCTCTCATCTCCATAATGGCTGCGCCCAGGTTTTCATCTCTCTCATGCCCCTCCACATCCGCGAAGAACCGATATTCCCAGGTTCGGGTCCTCCGCGGTCTGGACTCAATGCGCGTCAGGTTGATATTTCGTCTGGCAAGCGGCTCCAGCGCATGAACGAGCGCACCCGGTACATGCGCCAAGAGGAAACGAACCGTCGTTTTGTCTCTGCCCGTCGGTCCCGGGGAGGAATGCCCGATAACGGCAAAGCGCGTGACGTTCCCGGGAAAATCCTGGATGTCGGAGGCCAGGCACCGCAGACCGTAAAGACGGCCGGCCAGGCGGCCGGCAATCGCGGCTCCCTCGGGATCGCCGGCCGCCGTCTTCGCCGCTTGGGCCGTGCTCGTCGTGGGGAAAAGCGGCACAGCGGCCAGCCGGCGTCGGAGCCAGGAATGACACTGGGCCGCGGCCATGGGATGGGTGTAGATTCGCCGCAAACTTTCCATTTCACCGCCTTTTCCAAAGAGTTGATGCCGAATCTCGAGATAGACTTCGGCCTCCATGTTCACGGAATGATCCGACAAAAGATCCAACACATTCAGCACCGAGCCCTCGTAGCAGTTTTCAAGGGGTACGACGCCGTGGGCAGAAGGATTTTCCTCCACCCGGCGGAAGACCTCGTTGATGCTTTCAACAAAATGAAACGAACCCTCCTCTCCGAATTGGAGCCGTGCCGCCTGATGGCTGAAGGTTTCCTCAGGTCCGAGGACAACGATTCGGAGCGGCCTTTTCTCCGAAGACGCCCTCGGAGTTTGGATGGAGGATTGACCGTTCTTCCCGGGTGAACTCCTTTTCCAATCCAAGAGCTCAGGGTTTCGCATGCCTTGCATCCCGGCATTTCCCCGCAGCCTCAAGCATAGCGGTATTCCGACAGGCTCCCAACGATGCCAAAGCCTCTTCGACGCTTCTTTCCCCGTGGACCATCATGCAAATGGCCCTCACCATACCCGCCGGATTTTCATGTTGAAAAATGTTGCGGCCGATGGATGTCCCCGAGGCCCCGGCTTCCATGGCGCCCTTGACCATCTCGAGGATGTCTCTGTCCGAGTTCATTTTCGGGCCCCCCGCGATCACGACAGGTACGTCGCATCCTTCCGTCACCTCCCTGAATGAATCGGGGGTTCCGGTATAGGACACCTTGACGATGTCCGCACCCAGTTCCGAGCCCAGTCTGGCGGCGTGCCGGATCATTTGGGGATCATACTCATCCCGGATTCTCTCCCCTCGGGGGTAAATCATGGCCAGCAAAGGGACTCCCCAGCCGGAAGCCACCTCGGCCACGGTCGCCAAATCCGACAGCATGGCTTTTTCCTGGCCGTTTCCGATATTGACGTGCACCGAAACCGCGTCCGCTCCCAGCCTTATCGCCTCCTCCACCGTGCAGACGAGGGTCTTGGTGTTGGGGTCGGCCGAAAATGACGTGCTGCAGGAGAGATGGACAATGAAACCCAGGCTTGAACCGTTGCCCCGGTACCCTTTGGCCATGACACCCTTGTGGACGATTACGGCATTTGCACCGCCTTCCGACGCCTTTGAAACGGCTTCCCTGATCCGGGTGAGGCCCGCGATCGGACCCGCGCTGACACCGTGATCCATAGGGACAATCACCGTCCTCCCCGTATTGGAATCCATGATTCTGTTCATCCTGACCTGCTTCCCTTTCATTTTGTCCTCCTTCGTTTGAAAGCATTGCTTCCAAAGCCCGAGGCCTCCCAACACTGTGGGCTCCGGGGCTTATTCGGCCCCCCCGGCGCGACCCAACTCCGCACCGGCTCGGAGCAACCTCCAAAGCAGAAAGGCCGTGGGGAAACTCCAGTCGCCCACGGCCTTTGTCAGAAAACATTCACATCAAGGCGCGCGGGCGGACCCCTCCAGCTGAAAAAATAGTAACCCCGCCAGGACGCAGCTGGCCCGGTGAGGGCTTCATCCCACTGCGCGATGAGGCGGACACCGCCCCTACTCCCCTGCCATATCCTCGCGGCAGGCCCAGCGGAAGAGAGGCCCCCAAACGCCCTCGTCCATTTTGCGCTCATCCCTGGATGTGCCTTTCTCGTCACGCGCATTTCCTTCCTCATGGAATCCCCGCCTGCCCGAATCGGGCGTCCTCCTCTTTTCCGAACGCCCTGTCCGCTCTTGATCGGAGATAGTGGTCTGCAAGCACGATCATCACCATGGCCTCCAGTACAGGCAAAATCCTCGGAATCGCAGTCACATCGAACCGTCCGGAGAGCCTCAGTTCTGCGGGCCGTCCTTCTCGCGTGACGGTCTTCTGGCTTTTGCCGATGGAAGGGATCGGCTTCACGGCAACCCGGAGAACGATCTCTTCGCCGTTTGAAACGCCCCCCAGAATCCCTCCCGCCCGGTTCGTCTCAAAGCCTCGGGGAAGAATGGGATCATTGTTCTCCGAGCCTTTCAGGCGCGACGCCGCGAACCCCATACCGATTTCCACGCCTTTTACCGCTCCCACCGACATCACCGCCTTTGCAAGATCGGCATCCAGCTTATCGAATACCGGCTCCCCGAGGCCTGCAGGGCAGTTGTCGACTCGAACCTCCACAATTCCGCCGAGAGAGTCTTTCGACTCCCTCGTCCGCGCTATCATGTCTTCCATTCGTTCGAAAGCCCCGGGATCCGGACAGCATAAACGGTTCTTTTGCGCTTCATCGAGATCCATTGCTTCGGCCCGAATCCCTCCGAGTTCTATCGTGCGGGCCGCAACTTTGACTCCGGCAGGTTCCAGGATTTTGCCTGCAACGACTCCGGCGGCAACACGGGACACGGTTTCCCTGGCGGAAGCCCTTCCTCCGCCTCGAAAATCAAAATGACCCCATTTTTTGCAGTACGTGTAGTCGGCGTGTCCCGGCCGGAATACCGTCCTGAGAATCTCGTAGGGTTTGCTGTCCGCATCCGTGTTGGACACAAAGACGCAAATCGGTGCACCGGTTGTAGTCCCCTCAAAAACTCCGGATACGATTCGAACTTCGTCCGCCTCGGACCGGGGCGTGTCCAGGGCGTGTTTCCCTGGTCGACGCTTTTCGAGCGTTTCTGCAAAATCCTGCTGAGAGAGCTCCACTCCCGACGGGCAACCGTCTATGCTTACACCTACACCGTATCCGTGGGATTCGCCGAATGTGCTCACGCAGAATGCTTTTCCGAACGAGTTGCCTCGCATATCTGGTCCTCCCAACCCCTGAGACCCTTGCCTATGCCGGGCGCATAAAAAAAGCCGTGGACAACTTCTGCTGCCCACGGCTCTCAAACACTTCCAATCAAAACACATGTCGTCAGACCATGGGCGGACTTGTCCTCCAAAACCAAAAATAGAGAATCTGCTCGGTCCAACGGTTTTCCATACAATTACGCCTTTCTCGACACAGTTTCAGCATGTATAATTCAGAAGATCCAACGTGTCAACTCTTTTTTTTTATTTTTTTTCTTGACAACCTTTTGACGCACCCCTATAAGGGCATCATGGAATCTATCACAAAAGACCTTTGCGGCACTGTTTCAAGCAACTGGTGGTGGCTCATCCTCT
>CAYVUX010000240.1:0-5976 GCA_964455075.1 uncultured Desulfobacteraceae bacterium
CGAATTGCTCAAAACCCGTCACGAAAACCTTGGCACGTAAAAGGGACCACGACCGCTTTTCTTCATTCCGGAGAAATATACGAAAAGATCCTTCGGCGGTCAACTCCGGGACGGGGCCGCCTCGCCCCTTCCCGTGCCTTGACAGGCCGGGAGTCTTGATTCATGATAAAATGGTTGATATTGGGAGGTTGCCGATCCGGAGATTCCGGGAACCGGGAAGAAAAGAGCGCGGCATGAAAAGCCGCCATAGATAAAGGTCTCAATGGAGGAAGGCACCCATGGTTTGGGACGCCCTTTTCAAAAGAAGAAGCCGCAGGAAGGAAAAACCTCAGGATGAGATGGACAGGGTCGTCCTCGCCATCGAGAAATTCGCCCCCCGGGAACATCTTTCCCAAAGGGAAGTGTTTTTCTACAACTACAAGATCACAGCCCCTTATCCAAAGCCCCTGTTCGCACTTCTGCAGACCGTTTCCCAACGGGAGCGGCTTGCTGATGACCCGCCGGAGTTTTGCGGAGAGATCTTCCTGAAATTGAAAGCCTTTTACGATCCAAGGGGCAGGCTTTCCCTGGAAGAATCTGAAACGGATACGGGCCTAAAAAGGAAGTTCAAAGACGTATTCGTTTTCTTCTACGGCAGGCAGAGCCCACCCGTGGAAGTGCGGGATCTGCCGATCTTCCGAAAGGGCGGCCATTGACGCATGCCGGTCAAGCGCCCGGACAAAACGCTCCTATTTGAAAATCACGGACCATGACGTCGCACGGGACCAATGAAATCGATCCGTATCGCAACCCCTGAAAACCGCACGTTCAAGTCGTTCCTGAAACTCAGCACAAACCGCGGCATTCGGAAAAACAGGATGGCACTTCTTTCCGGTCCCAAGCCGATCAGTGAAGTCCTGGAGGAATTTGCCCCCCACTGTCTGGGGGTCATAACCTCCGAAAATCAAGCTCTCCCTGCCAAGGCAGTGGAAAAAGGACTCACGCACTACTCGGTCGTCCAACCGCTGTTTCGTCGTCTGGACGTACACGGAACGGGACGGCCGCTTCTCCTGGTCAGGACAGACCCCTTCCGGCTGTGGGACCCCTCCCGTCAAGCAGCGGGCTGCACGCTCCTCATTCCTTTTCAAGATCCGGCCAACGTGGGTGCCGTGATACGGTCCGCCGCGGCGTTCGGCGCCGCTCGCGCGGTCCTCCTCAAAGAGGCGGCCAACCCATTCCTTCCCAAGTCCACCAGGGCCGCTGGGAGTTGCCTTTTCAGGATAGAGCTCCTGGAGGGGCCTTCCGTCCATGATCTCGGCCCTGCGGCGAGCCCCGTCATCACCCTGTCTCCCCAAGGACGGGATGTGCGCGACTTCGTGTTCCCGTCCTCTTTCCTACTTCTCCCCGGGATCGAGGGACCGGGGCTTCCCTCCGGTCTCGAACATTCCGCGTCTGTTTCCATCCCCATGGAACGCGGCGTGGAATCTCTCAACGCCGCCCTGGCCGCGGGAATCGCCCTGTACCTCTGTCGCCACCGGTATTGAGATGGGATCCTCGGAGGAACGCCGTCGCAGCGCTCTCTCTGTACGGAGGATATTGTTCGCGGCTGAAGCCGCTCCTACAGCATACGGAGAAACCGGACCCGCCCGAAGGGGGGACCAAGTCGCCCTTCTGCGTGCGAATAAGAACGGCCGATTCCGGATGGAAACGCGTCACGAGCGCCCGTCGGCGTCTTTTCTGTTCCTGTCCTTGAGCACCACGAGGGCGGTCACGGCCGCGGTAAGGATAAGAACCGTAATCGCCTGGGTTACGGTCACCCCTCCCCCGAGCAGAAGGACCCCGCGGTCATCTCCGCGGAACCGCTCAACGGCAAGGCGGGCAACGCTGTGAAGAATAAGATACCACAACAAGACCTGTCCCTGGAATTTCCTCCTGGAATGCAGGATCATCAGGATGAAAAAAATCAGAAACCCGGCAATGGATGAGTAGATCTGGGTTGGATGCAGCGGAATGTCAACCGGTGCCAGGGAGTGCGGATGGCTGAAGACCGCCCCCCAGGGCAAATCCGTGGGTCTCCCGTAGCAGCAGCCGGCCATGAAGCATCCGATCCTTCCGATTCCCTGTCCGAGGGCGGCCGCGGGCGCCCATGTGTCCCCGATTGTCCACAGAGAAATTCCGTGGCGCCTTCCGTACCAGACCACGGCGCCCAGGACGGCTGCGATTCCTCCGGAGAATACGAGGCCCCCCTCCCAGACCTTCACCATGTCCAGAGGCCTCTCAACATAATAGTCCAGATTGATCAACACGTACACGAGCCTCGATCCCACAAGACCCGAAAGGATCATCACAAAGCCCATGTCCATGACCTGCTGTGCGGTCAGCCCGTGCGACCTGCCCACGTACACGGCGACCAGCACACCGGCCACAAACCCCATGGCCACAAAAAGCCCGTAGGTATGGAGTGTCAGGGGCCCTATGGAAAACAGGTCTGGAAACATGGAAAAAAGCCTCGTACTTTGAACCCGCCCCCCGGAAAAAGAAAAGCCGCGGCAGGCGGTCCAAAAGAAGGTTGGTTCGCGGGCAAGCCCGCTCCTACAGACCGAATCACTTATGCATGGAAGACACTCGGCAGCCCTGCCAAATTCTTGGGTACCTGCACGCTATGGAAACACATCCATCCGGCCGGCAAGTCACTCACTGGACTTGCGGCCGAAAATCAATACCGCTCCCACCCAGATCGTGCCCACCGTGATTGCGGAATCGGCCGCGTTAAACGCCGGCCAGTGATAAGAAATCACGTGAAAATCCAGAAAATCTACGACCTCCCGCAATCGTATCCGGTCAATAAGATTTCCAACCGCTCCTCCCAGGATGAGAGACAACCCCAGGATCAAGCCCCTGTCCTTTTCGTTGAGCCTGCGGCACCAAATCACCAGCAGGACGATCGCGGCCAGCGTGGCCGCGGTGAGAAAATAGAACCCCAGATTCATGTCCGGGCGATTCATCAGGCCGAACGCCATGCCCCGGTTTCTCACATGAACCAGATTGAACAGGCCCGGGATTACAGAAATGGATTCGTACCTGGACAGGGACTGAACCACGATCCACTTCGTAACCTGGTCCAGGAAAACGACCCCCGCTGCGGGCCAGAGAAAAAAGTGGGTGCGCTTTCTCACGTACGCTCTTCCTCCATTTCGGCCAGCGCCTCAAGACACCTGCCGCAAATGGTGGGGTGCTCCTCGTCTTCGCCCACCATCGGATCACGCACCCAGCAACGTTCACACTTCTCATCCGGCGAGGGCTCTATCCGCACCTTCAGGCCCGGCAGGATTTCGTTTTCCGGAGTCTCCTTAAGGTCTTCGAGAGGCAGCAGCTCAACCGAAGAGACGATAAGCACGGATCTCAGCCGGTTTCGGTAGGGCTCCAGCCCGGCCATGAGCTCCGGGGAAAGGCCCAGAGTCACCGAGGCATCCAGGGAATGCCCGATTCGCCTGTCTTTTCTGGCGATCTCGAGGGCCTTGGTGACCTCTTTTCGTACGGCAAGAATTTCTTCCCACCTCTTGGCCAGCGCCGTGTCCCTGAACTCATCACTGACCGGCAGAAACCGCTGCATGTGCACGCTTCCCTCGGGATCCTTTCCCGCCATATGGCCCCAAATCTCTTCCGCGGTAAAAGAAAGAACCGGAGCCATCAGCCGCACCAGCACGTCCAAAATGATGCTCATCGCGGTTTGGGCGGATCGCCTCGGTTCCGAGGCCGCCGGGGACGTATAGAGCCGGTCCTTGATGACATCGAGATAGAAAGACGAGAGATCAAGGACACAGAAGTTGTGAAGGTGGTGATACACCAGGTGAAACTCAAAGTCTTCATATGCCTTCTGTGTCTTCTCGTTCAAGTCCTGGAGCCGATTGAGCGCCCAACGGTCCAGTTCCTCCATCTGCCCGTACGGCACAGAATCGGAAGCCGGGTCAAAGTCATTCAAATTGCCGAGGAGATAGCGGCATGTGTTCCGAATTCGGCGGTACGCCTCTGTAAGACGTTGAAGGATTTCTTCCGACAACCGGATGTTGTCCGTGTAGTCCTCCCCGGCGACCCAGAGCCGAAGGATTTCCGCCCCATATTTTTGGATCAGCTCCTCGGGCACGATAACGTTTCCGGCCGACTTGTGCATGGCTTTTCCTTGCCCGTCCACCACAAAGCCGTGTGTAAGAACGCTGCGATAAGGGGCCTCGCCTCTGGTTCCGGCCGAGCACAGAAGCGAACTGTGAAACCATCCGCGATGTTGATCGCTGCCTTCCAGATAGAGGTCGCACGGGCTTTCGAGATAGTCCCTCCGCTCCATGACCGCGGCATAGCTCACTCCGGAATCAAACCACACGTCCAGGATGTCGGTTTCTTTTCTGAACACTTCCGAACCGCATTCCGTACAGCGCGTGCCGGGCGGAAGGAGTTCGGCTTCCGACTTCAGGTACCAGACGTCCGCTCCTTCCTCCGCCACCATCGCGCTTACGTGATCGATGACTTCCTGCTTGAACAAAGGCTCCCCGCAAGCGTCGCAGAAAAATACCGGGATGGGGACTCCCCACGATCTCTGCCGCGAAATGCACCAGTCGGGACGATTGGAGATCATGCCGTAGATCCGCTCCTTACCCCACGAGGGAATCCAGCTTACCTGGTTGATGGCTTCGAGGGCCTTCTGTCTGAGGCCTGTCTTATCCATGGAAATAAACCACTGGGGCGTAGAACGAAAAATGACCGGATTCTTGCATCGCCAGCAGTGGGGGTATTCGTGGCTGATTTCCTGCTCCTTCAACAGGGCGCCGACTTCAGCGAGCTTGTCGTTTACCGCCCGATTCGCTTCGAAGACGTTCATCCCGGCAAAAAAGTCCACATCGGGCGTAAAGCGTCCGTCCGCGTCCACCGGAGAATAGACGTCCAGGTCATAGGCCAGTCCGGCCTCAAAGTCCTCCCGGCCATGCCCCGGCGCGGTATGGACACAACCCGTGCCCGCGTCGAGCGTCACGTACGGCGCAAGGACAATGACAGAAGGCCTCCGGTAAAGAGGATGCAGGGTTTCCAGGTTCTCCAGGTCTCCGGCCCGAATATCCTCGACAATCCGATAAGACTCTATGCCGAATGCGCTCATGCAGCCGTCCAGGAGCTCTCGGGCCATGATAAGGACCCCCTGATCGCCGGTCTCCGCAGCCACGTACTCCATGTCCGGGTGCAGCGCAATAGCCAGGTTCGCCGGGATGGTCCACGGGGTGGTGGTCCAGATCACCACAGAAACCTCTTTTCCTTTCAGAGACGGATACGTGGCCCCAAGATCCGAATCCATGGGGAATTTCACAAAAATCGAAGGAGAGACATGATCCCCGTATTCCACTTCCGCTTCGGCCAGGGCCGTCTTGCAGGAAATGCACCAGTAAATGGGCTTCTTGCTCCTTACCAGGCTTCCATTGAGCGCAAACTTTCCCAGTTCCCGTACGATGGTGGACTCGTAGGCGTAATTCATGGTCAGGTACGGATTGTCCCATTCCCCAAGAACTCCGAGCCGCTTAAACTCATCACGCTGGATGTCTATGTATCTCCGGGCGTACTTCCGGCAGTACTGTCGGACTTCCACCTGACTCATCCCGGCTTTTTTGTCTCCCAGTTCCATGTCCACCTTGTGTTCAATGGGAAGGCCGTGGCAGTCCCATCCCGGAACGTACGGCGCATTGAATCCGGACATCTGCTTGGATTTGATAATGATGTCTTTGAGAATCTTATTGAAGGCGGTCCCCATATGAATGTGGCCGTTGGCGTAGGGAGGACCGTCATGCAGCATAAAGGGTTCCCTGCCCCGGGAAGACTTTCGTATCTGCCCGTAGAGCCCCATCTCATCCCATCGGTTCAGGATCTCCGGCTCCTTTCGGATCAGATTGGCCTTCATCGGAAAGTCCGTGCGCGGGAGATTGAGCGTTTGCTTGTAATCCATAAAATCCGCCTCCAAAT
>CAYVUX010000241.1:0-3248 GCA_964455075.1 uncultured Desulfobacteraceae bacterium
CGAGGACTTCACGATTGAGCGGCGGCCGAAGATGGCCCGAAGCTGAGATGGGAACATGGGAAGTTATTTTTGAGTGAGCCCTTAGGCGCAAAATCCCGATCCAAACCATACCGGAGTCATTCCGCAAAACCATCTATTCCTTCCCGACCGGCCGGTCCCGAGACAGCCGGTCGAATTTCTTTTCACGCAAAGGGTGGGCCGGAAGGTTGAGGCAACCTTGCTCAATCAAAAAGACACATACTTGAGGAAAACCTTACAGCAAACAAAATGTCAGCAGCTACGGCTTGACTCCACGAACCACATCAAACCTTATCGATCAGAGTGGACATGATGGCCTGATGCCGTTCCTCTTCGGCTCTGAACTCGTCTTTTAGAGTCTTTTGATACGAGGTTTTTGAGAGATCTCCCTCTTCGGGTTCCCCTTCGCTTTGCGTCAAGTAGCCGCTCTCCAAGACGCCCACAAAGAGATCCATGATCTCTTCAGGACTGCGTCCTGTCTTTTTGGGCTTATACCACCGGCAGAGAGAATTGCACATCCCCAGTATCGCATTGGCCAAAATCCGGGCGTTTGCCTGCTTGAAGTATCCCGCGGCTACGCCTTCCTCGATGATCTCTTCCAACACCCGGTTGTACCTTCGCTTTTCCCGTCGAATGACCTTTTGATCTTCCTCGGGAAGCTGATTTTCCTCCGACAAGAATACGGCCAACAGGGCAATGTTATCAATGGCCACTTTTTGGATGTGATTGCGGATGAAAAAACGCACCTTCTCCGGCGGGGAGAGGTTCATCTCGGCCATTTGGTCAAAATCGGCATAATCGGCAAAATAGTTCTCCATGGCCTGCATGTAGATCACCGAAAGGATGGCCTCCTTGGAGGAGAAGTAGTGGTAAAGAGCTCCTTTTGTGATTCCCAATTCGCGGGCAAAGTCCCCCAATGTGGCTTGATGATAGCCCTTGCGTTGAAAGATCTTGATGGCGGTGTCGATGATCCGTTGCTTTCGGACGCTTCTGTCCAGGTCCTTGAAATCACTTCTATTTGAATCCATATTTAAACTCTTCCAACCCCTTCCGGCTGCCCGGAATTTCATTTCTCAAAAAACCGCTTGACACGGTCGGAGGCGTTTTTTTAGCATGAGTTAAACCCAAAGTCAAATTGTTTGACCTTGAAGTCAACATAACGGAGTTTCGACCCGTATTGAAAAAGGGCACTGAAAGAGCCTCGGACCTGCAGAGCACTCCGCCTTTCATGAGAGTTTTCTCCGGGAGAAAACACCCTTGCACATCCGAAAATATTTGTCAGGTGCGTACGCCCTTCTGTCCATAACGTAACGGAGAACATATTCTCCAAACCTGTAGGAGGTCTTAAGATGAGTCAGGCACCAAAGGCGGAAAAGGCTGCAGAAGGCTCGCAGCGGACCCGCTGGGAGGATTACCTCGAGTCCTACTATGAAAAGCCCCAGAGCGCAAGGACCTGGTCCGGCTACGACGTCAAGGAGGCATACTCCCCGGAGGATCGATCCAGGGAAAACTACGAAAAGGACATCGGTGATCCCGGGGCCTTCCCTTTCACACGCGGCATACACCGCGACATGTTTCGAGGCCGCTACTGGACCCGGCGCGAGGTCGTGGGCATAGGGTCCCCGGAAGACACGCACAAACGGGCCGCATTCTGCTTTGAGCAGGGAGCGTCGGGGCTCAATACGATCGCGGACGTCACCTACGAGATGGGCCTGGACCCGGATCACCCGCGGGCGCGGGATGAGGTGGGTCTGACCGGGGTCAACATCTCGTCCCTGGAAGATATGGAGACCCTCATCGGGGACATTCCCCTGGATCGGGTGAGCTGGTCCCTCATCACCGCCTCCACCGCGGCCGCCCCCACCATGGCCCAATACGTAGCCGCGGCCCAGCAAAAGGGCTACGACATCCGCGACTTGAGAGGCTCCATCCAGAACGACCCCATTCACTTCCGCTATTGCGGGTTCCGGCCCGCCTGCCCGCTGGACCTGTCCATCAAGCTGGGCTCCGACGTGATGGAGTTCTGCACAAGAAACATGCCCAGGTGGTACTACACCACGGTTAACATGTACGATCTCAGGGAGCAGGGAATCACCGCCCCGCAGGAGATCGCTTTCGGCTTCGGAATCGCCATGTGCTACATTGACGAACTCCTTCGTCGAGGACTCCGCATCGACGAATTTGCGCCCCGGTTTACTTTCTATGTATCCTGCCACATCGACTTCTTCGAGGAGATCGCCAAGATCAGGGCCGCCCGCCGTATGTGGGCGCGACTCATGAAGGATAAATACGGCGCCGAGGATCCGCGCTCCATGCAGTTCCGCTTTGCCGTGCACACCGCCGGGTGCTCGCTTGTTCCCCAGCAGCCGCTCAACAATCTCGTGCGCATTTCCTTTGAGGCCCTGGCGGCGGTACTGGGTGGCGTCCAATCGCTCCACTGCTGCTCCTATGACGAGCCCATGTGCCTACCCACCGAGAAGGGACACCTTCAGGCGCTGAGGACCCAGCAGATCATCGCCTACGAAACAGGAGTCACCAATGTGGCGGATCCCCTGGGGGGTTCCTACTTCATTGAGAGCCTCACCGACAAAATGGAAGCGGAAGCCCTTAAGGTGATGAAACAGGTCGAAGACAGGGGCGGCATGGAGGAAGCCATCAGGACGGAATGGCTGGACCGCCAATTCGACGAGGAAGGCATCAAGCGGCAGAGGGAAATCGACCAACGGGACAAGCTGCTCGTGGGTGTCAATGTCTTTACGAGCGAACCGGAGACGCAGACGCCGCTGGGAGTGCAGCGCATTTCCGAACAGTCGGCCCACCAACAGATCGAAGATGTCATGAAGCGGAAGGAGAGCCGGGACAAAGAGAAGCTCTCAGCGGCGATCAACCGCCTTCGAGAAGACGCTGCAGAAAATCACAATACGATCCCTGCCATGATCGAAGCAACCCGTGCGCACGCCACCACCGCCGAATTGCTGGGAACCGTCCGCCAGGTTTATGGGTACCCTTACGATCCTCTGAAGGTGATCCCCTGTCCTTTCGATTGAGCATTCTCGGAGCAAAACGAAAATGACCGGAAATACCATCAGAGTGATCGTCAGCAAAGTGGGCCTCGACGGCCACGACCGCGGGGCCAAGCTGGTTGCATCTCTTTTGCGGGATGCCGGGATGGAGGTGGTGTATCTCGGCATGTATCAGACGCCTGAGGGCATCGTGCAGGCCGCCGTCGA
>CAYVUX010000241.1:3258-5949 GCA_964455075.1 uncultured Desulfobacteraceae bacterium
GTGATCGGCGTGAGCTATCTTTCGGGGGAGCACCTCGTTTACACGCCGAAAATTGCGGCGGAAATCCGGAAGGCCGGACTTGACGGCGTTCTGTTCCTTGCAGGGGGATCGTTTCCTCCGGAAGACATCCCGGTGATGAAGGAAATGGGGGTGAACGAAGTGTTCCGGGGAGGATCCCTCACGGCCTCTATTGTGGAATATATCCAGGAGAACGTGCGACGCCGGAACGGATCGGATCCGTGACCTACGAGCGGTCAAATGCCGTTCCCTTTGGGTGGGAAAACGCGCGCCTCGCTTGGCCTCTTCCGGCCGTCCCTTCTTCAGCATTTCGGAGGTTTCCCCCGGCCGACCTTGCTGCCCTTACGCCAGACCCCCCAGACCTCATGAATTCAGCACTTGCAAGATCCCTTTAATATCTGGCAAAACACAGAAGGTGGAATCTCGGCATGAAACAGGTTTGGATAAAGGTCGATCCTTGGGACAAAAGCAAGGTGCTGCACGCCCTCGAGGCGGGAGCGGACGGGATTCTCCTGCCCGGAGGCGGAGCCGGCCGCGTCAGAGAACTGGGGATCATCACCACCATCGCCCCGGACGGAGACGTGGTATGGGAGAAAGACGTGATCCCCTGGCGGGTGAACGACAAGGAGGATATCATCCGGTCGCAGGGGGTGCCCAAGGACGTGATTTTGGTTTTAGAGGCGCAGGATTGGAAGGTCATCCCATGGGAGAACCTCGTGGCCGACGGGGCGAGAACCTATGCGCTTGTGCACCGCGAAGACGAGGCTGCTGCGGCCCTGGAAGCCCTTGAAAAAGGGGTTGAAGGGGTGGTGATTGACAGCAGCGATCCTGAAGTAGTGAACGCGGTTATTGCACGGGCCAAGCGGGAAGAGGAGAGACTGGCACTTTTACCGGCAACGGTATTAAGGATCCGGCCGCTGGGCGTGGGAGACCGGGTTTGCATTGACACCTGTACGCGGATGGCACAGGGAGAGGGTATGCTGGTGGGAAACAGCAGCTCCGGCCTCTTTTTGGTCCATTCAGAGAGCGTAGAAAACCCCTATGTGGAGCCCCGGCCCTTTCGGGTGAACGCCGGGGCCGTCCATTCCTATGTCCGCCTCCCCCGGGGAAGAACAACGTATCTGAGCGAGCTCGGCTGGGGAGATGAGGCCCTGGTGGTGAACGCGAGGGGAGAAACCCAGATCGCTTATGTGGGAAGAGTGAAGCTGGAACGGCGTCCACTTATTCTGCTGGAAGCCGAGTCAGAAGGCCGAAGGCTGGGTTGCATCCTACAGAACGCGGAAACTGTGCGTCTGGTGGAGCCGTCGGGACATCCTCTTTCCATTGCCGCCCTGAAGCCGGGGGAACGTGTGCTCGCTTTCACCGAGAGCGGCGGCAGACACATGGGAACTTTGATACAGGAGACGATCGAGGAAGGATGATGCCCCTATGCTGAGAGTCGGAGTTCCTGCCCCGGGAAATGGTCAAAAGATATCCGCCGAGACCGATCTGTGCGGGGGGCAAATGAAACGCGCCCGGTCCAAAGGCAACGAAATGGTGCCGTTCAGCACGATGATTCGGCATGTCCATTGGAACATTCGCGTCATGGAGTGGGCCCTTTCGGGCTCCCATTTCGGCCTTGGAACGGAGAAGGCCGATCCGCGCTCCAAGGCCGCATTTTGCGGGTCACGGAACGAGCAAGGCGAGGGAATTTAGGGCCGATACCCGTTCGTATATTCGTTTCGGGACTCCGATCGATTTCCCTCATGTGTTCCAATTTTTGGGAGAAGAAGCGCGGGTTGCCGGAGACCGGCTTTCACTCTCCGGAAGCGGAAGGAAGCGGCAATCGGACCTCGCTCCCGCGGTCCGGCCCTTGCCATGCCTTTGCCGCCCTCATCGATGACCCGGCGACCCCGGCTCGCCGCATCCTTCTCCGGAGAGATCCGGCTATCGTGGAGAACCCTGTTAAATGAGGACCTACGGGATCATCGGATACCCTCTGACCTACACGCAGAGCCCCGCCATGCACAACGCAGCGTTCCGGGCCCTGGGCATGGACCACCGCTACCATGCCTATCCGGTGATGGATGTTGGAGCGGCTATGGCCCTTATCCGCGAAAAATCCCTGTCCGGTGTCAGCGTCACCATCCCGCACAAGGAGACGATCATGCCCTTGCTGGACCGATTGGATGAAGATGCCGCCCGGATCGGAGCGGTGAATACTGCGGTTCGGGAAGGACGGCGTCTCATAGGACACAATACCGACTGGGCAGGCGCGGTTCGGGCCCTGGAAGAGGCCGTCCCCCTCAACGGAAAAGCAATTCTGGTCATGGGCGCGGGAGGCAGCGCCCGGGCTGTTGCCTACGGGATCGCCCGGAACGACGCGCAACTGTGGGTGGCCAACCGGGATGAGGAAAAGGGAAAGGCGCTGGCCCAGGCCTTCGGCGGCCGGTTCCTCTCAGTCCATGAGCGAACAATGCCGGCCCTGGACGCGGTGGTCAATGCCACTCCGGTGTTCCCCCCCCTTCTGAGGACGCTCCTCAAACCCGGGATGGTGGTGATGGATCTGGCATACGGCCCGCACAAGACCGAGCTTCTCAAGGAGGCCGAAGAAACGGGGTGCAAGGTAGTGGACGGCCGCCGGATGCTGTTGTTCCAGGGGGTTGAGCAATTCCGGTTGTGGACCGGGAAACA
>CAYVUX010000242.1:0-1888 GCA_964455075.1 uncultured Desulfobacteraceae bacterium
CAAAATTTGGCAACGAGGTCATCGCAAGACAAATTCTGTAATAAACTCACGCTAGAAAAAAATAGCGCTGTAGTATTATCAAATGGGAAGAAAAAGGCTATCTTATAGATGACAGTGAATCTTCTAAAAAGACAAGTAGAATCCAGAGAAAAAGACCAAGTTCCAAGAATGCTCAGTACAAAGATATAAAGGATGAGTGCATGCGTCTGGTAGGGCTCATTAATCAAATAGATGATTCGGGCTGACCCTCTGCGCCGGAATAAAGGGTCTGTCGCTTGGGATCTTCTAAAATCGCGGTGGTGAAGCCAAGAATCGGGCGTAAAAACGGGGCCTCCGGCCCCGAGACCTTTGAAAAATGTTCGATTTTGGTCGAGGTCAAGGAAAGCGAGAATTTCAACCGCAGGAATATAGTGAATATTTCGAGGATTGGAGTTTGAGCGTGACGCGGAGCTTGGGCGAAAGAGGGCGTTTTTCAAAGGTCTCGCCACGAGAGTCCGATTCCAGCCATTTCTTTTTTTGAGTGGAAATCCAAGAATAGCTGAGAAGCTCACTCCTCATGACGGTTTCTCGATTCCAGCCAGTTTTTTCACGAGGCGTTTACGCGCTTGGATGTCATACTGAGAGGTGATCGCGATCTGTTCCATGATCGGCGATCCGCCGCCGTGGTAGTAGCCATAGTTGGCGGTGCCGGCCGCACCGGTGCAGGTGGCCTCGATAAAGTACAGCCAGAACTTGATCTGATCTTCAACGAGCACATTGGGATTCCGATTGAGGTATTTTTCCAGCAGGGGCTTTAATTCGGGATTTTTAATGTCCCGTTCAAAGGGGAATGTGGCCGGAAAACCGCCGGCGATGTTGCAGAGCATTTCCTGTTCGTGAAAGACCGCCTCACCGGTCAGGCAACGGCCGACGTTGGAATAAATGGAGTCCGGGATGTAGCTTCCGGGCCCGTATGGGGCTCTGCCTACTCCGGGAATATAGACTTCCGGTTTGCCGAAATCCGACGCGGTATAGCCGGCCGCATAGCCCAGCTCGGTGATCTTGATGATCTCGGCAAATATCCCCCGTACATGGGAGGTTTTTTCGATGCCATTGTACTCGGCTGCCGTGGCGGCCAGGCCCAGCAGGACGTCTCCCAAGGCGGGCTTGCAACCCGAGTAGCTGTGGCGGTGGAACAGGGCAAAAAGCAGCGCGCAAATGCCGCCGTGGTCGTTTTCGCCGCAGAGAAATACCCGGTCCCAGGGGATGAAGGCATCTTCGAAAATGAGGTAGGAGTCTGTGTAGCCGCCGTCAAAGCCCCTGTGGAAATGATCCCGCTTTCTGGCGTTGTGCGGGTGGACGACCTGGATGAGGCCTTCGTGGTCTGCCGGTACGGCAAAGGCCACGGCGTAATCCTTTTCCTTGGGGCCGAGGGCCCTCGTGGGCACCACCAGGATTTCGTCCGCGATGGAAGCCTCGGAAATGTGAAGCTTGCAGCCTTTCACCACGATGCCGTCACTTTTCCTTTCCGTCACGTGCAGGTACATATCCGGATCGGTCTGCTCGGCCGGTCGCTTGAGGCGTTCGCCCTTCATGTCGGTCTGGGCGCAGCAGCCTACCAGGTCATTTTTCTGAAAGTATTCCAGCCACTTCAGGAAATTATTGTGGTATTCTGTATTGCCCCTGTTGAGCTTGTCGGCCTCGAACGAGACCGCATTGACGGCGTTTAAAGCGTCCACACCCATGCAGCGCTGAATGCAGCCGCCGACCTTGCGGCACAGATAACGGGTCATATCCTGCTTTTTATGCAGGTCCTCGGTTGACTGGTGTACGTGGCAGAACCGATTGATCTTGTCGCCGGTCAGGTGGGAAGTGGCGGTGCAAAGCTCCGTTCCCTCCGGACTGGCGG
>CAYVUX010000242.1:1898-4124 GCA_964455075.1 uncultured Desulfobacteraceae bacterium
CGTCACGGTCGATCTTGCCGCCGTTGAAGTACAAGTTGCGCCGCAGCTTCTTCAGGCCTTCGAGATACTGTTCTTTGGTTCGCATCTCGCCTCCGGGGATGTGTGTGGCCGGTGATTCTTGGCCATACAGGACTTGTATTTTTTGTTGGCACAAACAAGGTCAACAAGGAAATTCTTCCAGGAGCCAAAGTAAAGCTTTAGTATAGTTCTGTCAATCATAATCTCTCTGGAGTGAGGAAGACATTTATAGAGAGAGACTCCAATATTCATTTTGATGGCAGTGTATTCATATAGCATGGATCCGCGAAACTCTGAGAGATTTACTCTTGAGATCCTGCGCCGACCACGCGAAGCGGAATTCTCAAAAGCAGTGTAATGCCCCAATCGGCTCATAATCCCGACCGAATGGTCCGGTTCGGGCTGTGAAAGGATTGGATTCGCCTGTTTCGCGGGCAGGGCGAAAGGAAGCCTATTACGCGGAAAAGGAGAGGTGGGCGGACATACTGGTCCGGCGAGCGGAAGCCCAGGTTATCCCGGGACTTTCCTCTATGATTGAAGTGAGAGAGACCGCAACGCCTCTCACGAATTGGCGCTTTACCGGGAATACGGAAGGTGCCATATACGGTTTTGAGCAGTCCATGGACAACTCCTTCATGAATCGAATAGAGAACCGCACTCCCGTAAGAGGACTATACCTCGCGAGTGCCTGGGGGAATCCCGGAGGGGGCTACACCGGCGTGCTCTGGGGCGGACAACTCGCCTTTCAGAAAATGATGGAAGATTGGGGCGGCTGAAGCCCGTCTCCTACCGGGACTTGTAGCCCATCGCCAAGAGGCTCGTGGAATAATAAACCTCAGTTTTCTGCAAAGACCTCCCCGTTCAGCATGGCAGCGATGAACGCTTCAAACCCCTTCCGATGTTTTTGTGCCTCTTGGGGATCGAACTTCCCCACCCGCTCAAAGGTTTCCCGGCAGAAACGGCATTGATCGCAATCCCGGTTGCGGCAGGATCCATTTTCCTGGAAAAACTCGATGAACCCGTCAAGCTTTTTGTTGTCGATGTGAATGAAATCCCGCAGAGCAAAGTCCATCAGCCCGCCGACCCGGGCAATCATGGCAACATTCACATGCTCGGGCTTGTTGAAGTACTCGAAGTTCGGCTGGAGATAGACATCCGGATTGGTCAGCGTCAGAATGTCGATCAGGTTTCCGTCCAAGCTCCTGTCTTGGTAGGCCTTGACCGTGGTGAGGAGTACCTCTGAGCGTTTGAACCTCTCTACCACCTTAAACTTGGTGTAGCCTATGTTTTCATAGACCCGGAGGTCCTCCGGACGGATCCAACGAGCTTTGATGATCTCCACCGGATCAGTGAATTTTTTGAGTGTACAGTTGTAGTAGGGAAACTGGAGGTAGCAGTAGTTGTTCATGCTGTGGGTCTGGGACGCATGGCCGTCCTGTGCCACATGCTCCGGCTGGTGCGGGCAGTCATGCAGGCAACAGGGATTGGCGATGAGCTCCAACTCACAGTCCACAGCCTCCCTGATGGCGGCCAGGGTTTCGAAGTCCCGGTTGATGTTCTCGTCGGTAATGATCTCATCCACCCCAAAGTCCTCGTACTGTTTGGCCCGATAGACCGAGTTGATCCGGCACACACTGGATGCCTTGATTTTCATTCCCGGCAGGATCTCCTGAACCAGGCGGATCATGTAGGGAAATCCGACGGTGACGATGTCCACCCCGATCGAACCGATCCACTCCAGCAACTCCACCATATCCCGGTATCCGTCGCGCGAGTAATGGATGTTGTTCAGGCACATGGTGTTGATGAGATAATTGAAGCGGATCCCTTTGTGGTGGGCATGGCGGACGTGGGCCTCTGCCTCGCGGCGGTTGATCTGCGGGAGGAGAAAGGCAGGCCGGACCCCTCCGATGACATCGTCAGGAAGCTTTCCGTAGACCTCTTCCGTACATGTTTCCGCCAGGCCATCCAGCAGGGCGTCATCCCAGTTGGTGGACACTCTGATGTTCATACGATGACTCCTTTTCTCGTTCTAACGGTTGTGGTTATCGCCATTACCCAAATAAATGCCGGGAAACGGCTTGTTCCATAGCGAACGTACAAGCGGAACAGATCCAATTGAGGCGCGCGAATACCGGGGCTGATCAGCACAAATGATAACTGCCGGCGTATCGGGAGCGCTGAACGGACCGGAGCTTGGAGCGGTCT
>CAYVUX010000242.1:4134-5948 GCA_964455075.1 uncultured Desulfobacteraceae bacterium
CGGTCTATCAGTTCAGCCTTTCCATGGCGTCTTTCACGGTTGCGCCTTCGTGTACCAGCGAGGAGATGGCCCGAATCATCTTGCCGGGGCTCGGGTGTTGAAACACGTTTCTTCCAATGGAGACTCCCCGGCCGCCGCTATCCAGCGAAGCCTTGACCATCTCGAGCACCTGCAACGGCCCTCCTTTGCACCCTCCGGCAATAACCACGGGAACGGGACACCCTTCGGTCACATCCTGAAAGGACGCGGGATCCCCCGTGTAACGTACTTTCACCAAATCGGCCCCCAACTCCGCAGCCACGCGTGCGGCATGTTTGACCGGACCGCATCCACATTCGTCTTTCGCTCCAGGCATACGGACGTAGGCCATGACCAGAAGGGGAACCCCCCACCGGATACATTCCCCTGCCACGGAGCCCAATTCACGGATCATGTCCCCCTCTTGGGGATTGCCCAGATTGAGATGATAGGAGACGGCATCCGCTCCCAAGCGAAGGGCGTCTTGCACACGACAGACCGTTACCTTTTTGAGGGGATCCGGCGACAGCTCGGTACTTGCCGAGATATGAACAATCAACCCCATGGCATTCCCGGCGGGCCACGGACCCAGAGAGACATTCCCCTGATGGAGCACTGTGGCGTTGGCTCCGCTTTCCGCTACTTGACCCAGCACGGACTTCATGTCCTTCAGCCCGGGGATCGGTCCTTGCGTTACGCCATGGTCCAGGGGCGCGATGACAGTCCGGTGGGAGCGGGGATCAAATATCCTCGACAGACGCACCATCTTCCCAATCATCGCCCGTGCCTCCTTGTCCATGGATTGAACCTCCAACCAACTGCAAGGGAGATGCCAAGAAGATAACTCCTAACATATTGATTTCACGAAATTTTATCAGGGAAGGTCGAATCGATGTGTTCCAAAGTGGAATAGTTGTTCAAAAATGGAGCTCTTCCGTAAGCCCGTATTTTTTCACCCAGCGCCAGAGCGTGTTGCGACCGATGCCCAGTTCCCTGGCTGCCTTGGCCTGGTTTCCTCGGTGCTTCCTGAGAGCGGCCAGGACATGGCGTCGCTGATGGTCTTTCAGCGTTCCCCCTTGCAATGATTCCGCCCCGGGGCTCGCCAAATCAAGGGACAGGTCATTCGGGGTGATGTGCTCGGACTTGGCGAGGATGATAGCCCTTTCCACGGCGTTTTCCAGCTCCCGAACATTGCCGGGCCAGGAGTGAGACAGCATGGTCTGCACAGCTTCTTGATCAAAGCCTTTGACGGCCTTGCCGACCCGCCCGGTGTAGTGCTCGAAAAAGTGATGGCTCAAAGGAATGATGTCGTCCGGCCGCGTTCTCAAGGGAGGAATCTCTATTCGGACCACGTTGAGTCGGTAGAACAGATCGTCTCGAAAGGCTCCCTGTTCCACCATCCTGTCGATTGGTTTGTTGGTGGCTGCCAGTATTCGGACGTCTACGCGGACCGAGCGGGTGCTTCCCAGCCGCCGGATCTCTTTTTCCTGGAGCACCCGAAGGATTTTTCCCTGGAGCGTCCTCGGCATGTCGCCGATTTCATCCAGGAAAAGCGTTCCCCCATGGGCGGCTTCAAAAAGTCCCTTGTGGTTTCTTTCCGCTCCGGTGAATGCGCCCCTCTGATACCCGAACAACTCGCTTTCCAGTAGGGATTCCGGGAGGTTGCTGCAGTTGATGGGCACGAATGGGCGGCTCCTTCGCGGGCTTCCCTGATGAACGGCCCGGGCGATGAGCTCTTTGCCGGTTCCGCTCTCTCCCTGGATCAGGATGGTCGCCTCCGTAGGCGCCGACTGGGC
>CAYVUX010000243.1:0-5937 GCA_964455075.1 uncultured Desulfobacteraceae bacterium
CGCTGGTCTCATACGGGTCGATGGGATCACGCGGGATAACGCCCGGGTGGGGATTGATGAAAAGGTAAGCGTCAAAAAGGTCGGGTTTCAGGCCGCCCACAAGGTAGTGGTGGCCCCGCTCACTCCCATGCGCTCTCATGATACCCGGTATATCGGGAGCCTGCTGGAAGGATTGCCACTCATGGAAGGGGACACGGTACGGGCACGGCTCTTCGGCACCAAAACCCAGGATTTCAGGGTGGTTTCCACCCGGCCCGCCGGCGTGGTATTGATCCATTCTGATACCGCCATGAGCATTCAGGACAAAAAGGAGGCGGGCGAGGCCGGGTCCCGTATCGCCTATGAAGATATCGGTGGTTTGGGAAAGGAGATCAGGCGCATCCGGGAGATGATCGAACTCCCCCTGAAATACCCCCAGGTCTTTGAGCGTCTCGGGATCGATCCCCCTAAGGGGGTGCTCCTTCACGGACCGCCCGGGTGCGGTAAAACCCTTATCGCCCGGGCCGTGGCGAGTGAGACCGATGCCCATTTCGGGAATCTAAGCGGGCCCGAGATCATGCAGAAATTTTACGGCCAGAGTGAGGCCAACCTGAGACGGATTTTTGAGGAAGCCGCGTCACACGCCCCCAGCATCATTTTCTTGGACGAGATCGACGCCATTGCCCCCAAGCGCGAAGAAATGGGCGGGGAAAAGCAGGTGGAAAAGCGGGTGGTGGCCCAGCTGTTGGCCCTCCTGGACGGGCTTTCTTCCCGGGGCCAGGTGATCGTCATCGGGGCCACCAACATCCCCAATGTGATCGATCCGGCCTTAAGACGGCCGGGACGCTTCGACCGGGAGATCGAGATCGGCATCCCGGACAAAAACGGCCGCCTTGAGATCCTGAATGTCCATACCCGGGGGATGCCCCTGGCCGATGATGTGGATCTGCTGCGATTGTCGGAAATCACCCATGGGTTTGTGGGCGCTGATCTGGAAGCTCTTTCCAGGGAGGCGGCCATGGCCACCCTGAGAAAGATTTTTCCCAGCATCGATTTCCAATTGGAGGATATTCCCTACGACACCCTGATGAAGCTTCAGGTCACCTTTGATGATTTCATGGAGGCCTTCAAGGAGGTGGAGCCTTCGGCCATTCGCGAGGTGTTCACCGAGGTGCCGGATGTGAGGTGGTCTGATGTGGGGGGGCTCAAGGAAACCAAACGGATCCTCAAGGAAACCATTGAGTGGCCCCTCAGGCATGCGGACCTGTTTGCATACGCCCATACCACGCCGTCCAAGGGGATTATGCTCTACGGTTCGCCCGGGACCGGGAAGACCCTCTTGGCAAAGGCCGTGGCCTCGGAATCGGATGTGAATTTCATATCGGTGAAGGGGCCGGAAATCCTTTCCAAATGGATTGGTGAGAGTGAACGGGGAATCCGGGAGGTGTTTAAAAAGGCCAGACAGGCCTCGCCGTGCATTGTCTTTTTCGATGAAATAGACAGCCTGGTGCCCAAAAGGGGATCGGATGCCGGGTCCCATGTGCTGGATAGGGTCATCAGCCAGTTTTTAACCGAATTGGACGGTATCGAAGAACTCAAAGGGATCGTGGTCCTGGCCGCGACCAATCGTCTGGATATCCTGGATTCGGCATTACTCCGGGCCGGGAGGTTCGATTTTCACCTTGAACTTCCTCTTCCGGATAAACAAGCAAGGGCCGAGATATTCAAGGTGCACAGCAAGGGAAAACCGCTGGCCGGGGACGTGGACTTTGAGGGACTGGCCCTGGCCTCCGAGGGGATGGTGGGCGCGGACATCGAGGACGTCTGCCGGAAGGCCGCCATGCTCGCCATCAGGGCATTTATTGAGAGTGAACAGACCGATTACAGTAAATTTGAAATTTCAAAGCAGCACTTTGATAAAGCCTTGGACGAGGTTCGGTATGGACGTACTCTGTAATTGAGTATGAATGCCCCTGAACCTCTAAACCTCTAAACCTTTGAACTTTTGAACCGCTGAACCTTTGAACCTGTGCAGGAATTCATCATGGCCCAACAGCCCGTCTTCATCTACGGTTTTGTTCATTCGAACAGCCCCGATGATATGGGGCCCATAGGAATTGAAAAAGCGCATGTCCGTGTGGTTCCGGACGGTGAGATCGCGGCGGTGGTGAGTGATTCTCCGTATGGGGATTTTGGATCCCTTGAAAAGGAAACCCTCCTGCGGTCGCTGGCCGTGTATCAGTCTGTTATTGAAAAGATCATGGAGCGCTTCAAGATTGTCCCCATGAAATACGGAACGGTTGTGGAAAGTCAAGAACTCCTCAAGCGCGTCATGGTTCAGAACCACGGCCGGATCGATCAAAGCCTCTCTGAGACGGAAGGGAAGATAGAACTGGATGTGGTGGCCTTCTGGAACGACTTTGATGCCGTACTCCAAGACTTGGGACAGCACCAAGACATAAAACAGGTGAGAGAAGAGGCTGAAACCGGTGCAGGCGGCTCGCTGCAGGAAATACGGATCAAGGTGGGGAAAATGGTCAAGGAAGCCCTCGACAGAAAGAAGAAAAAGATTGCGGATCAGGTGTTGTCTACGCTCAAACATCGGGCCAAACAGCATTGTCTCCATTCCCTTATGGACGATGCCATGATCATGAACGCCGCCTTTTTGATGGACGAAGAGGAGGAGCCGTCCTTTGAAGAAACGGTTAAGGGTCTCGATCACTATTTTCAGGACACCGTAAATTTTCGGATTGTCGGACCCCTTCCCGCTTATAGCTTCTTAACCCTTATGCTGAAGAAAGTGGACCCACAGGAGATCGAAGCGGCAAGAAAGCTGTTGGGTCTGGGCATGAGCGCCACCGCCGAAGAGCTTCGGGATGCATTCTGGAAAGTGAGCAAAACCTCTCATCCGGACAGATTTCCCGGAGACGATGCCGTCAGGAAACGATACGAAACTATTGCCAAGGCCTATAGACTTCTGGACGAGTATTGTGAAGGGAAGTGGTGTTCCTTTGAGACATCCGATCTCGCGGCCCGGATCGAAATGGCGCCTACCGGGAATTCAGGTGGGAGATGAGGATGTTTCAGCCGGCTGTGATCCCATGAGAAAACTGCTTCATGTGCCTGTCTTACATGTGAGCGCCGATCTGGGTTCTGTTGCACCGTTTATGGACAAGAAAAGCGCGGAGATATGTGGAAAGGTCCGATGGGAAAAGCACAAACAGAGTGTTTCAAAATACTGGAACGGGCTGGAGTGCTTCTTTAAACAGATGGATGCTCGGGACTTGAAAATCTATCAGGACGGATTGACTGCCGATGGCGAACCGGGCCTCAGGATTATTGAACGAGGGGCCTCCCGTGGGAGCCGGAATCATGAGATTGTCCTGGATCTGGTCAGAAGGGGTGCCCGGATCCTGAAGACCGAAGATGAAGGGCTTTTGAAGCAGGAATACGAGCAGCTCCTCGGAATTGTAAAGGAGGGATCGGCCCGGGAGAGGAGCACGGCGTCTGTAACAAATGAGTTGAGCAGGGAGGAGCTTTTGGAAGAAAGGGATCGGTTTATTGCCGGCACCGTAAATCATACCCTGGTGGAAGGTGAGACCGGAGTCGTCTTTATCGGCGCATTTCACAATGTACTCCCGCTACTCGCGAGGGACATTAAAGTAGATGAAATAAAGCAACGCGACAAAGTGGCGGCATATTTCAGGCACCTCATTGCCGGAGGAGATGAAAAAACATTTGACGAACTTGCCGCCTATCTATCCCAGCCTCCGATGACCGGTGAGTGATAACGAGGGATGAGAGGGCGATAGAAAGAAGGATGAATGACCCATGACCGAATCCGGCCACTACATATACGCCATTGCGGCCATCGCAGAAGAGAGGCGATTCGGCCCCATCGGCATCGGTGGTGAGGGAAGCGATACCTTTACAATCTGTTATCAAGATATCGGGGCCGTGTTGAGCCCGTCTGCCATCAGGGAATACCCCATTACCCGGGGCAATACACTGGCGCATCAAAAGGTGATGGAAACGGTCATGTCACAGTATCCGATGCTGCCTGTACGGTTCGGCACCGTTGCCGACGGGATTGATGTGATCAGGGACAAGGTTCTGAGGAGCCGGTACGACGAATTGAAGGACCTGCTCGAATACCACCGGGATAAGGTGGAACTGGGCCTCAAGGCCCTGTGGCCTCAAATGGAGGCGGTGTTCAGTGAAATCATAGAAGAAAACCGCGAGATCAAGCGGTTGAAGCAGCGATTGATGCTTAGACGGGGCGGGTATCAGCGGGACCAGGTCAAGCTGGGGGAGATGGTCAAAAAGGCCTTGGAGGCCAAAAAGGGGCGGGAAGCAAAAGAGATTCTGAACCCCCTCAAGGGCCTGTCAGTAGCCCACAGGGCCAACCCGGTGTTTGGCGACCAGATGACCACCAACAGTGCCTTTTTGGTGAAAAAGGATCAGGAGAAGGACTTTGATGAGGCAGTCGACACCCTGAGCGACAGGTACAATGGCCGGATGAAGCTGAAATATGTGGGGCCGGTTCCTCCCTGTAATTTTGTAGAGATTGTGGTGAAGTGGTAAATAGCAGGCGGTAGGCAGTATGCAGGAACAAAACTGCGTGCCGCATACTGCATACTGCAGTCAAGGACAAGCTAATGGCGTTCATCCTCGATGACATACTATTTTCCCCCATCAAATTCACCATCTGGCTCGGCAGCAAGCTCAGAGATGCAGCCTATCAGGAGATGACGGATGAGTCTAAGGTCCATGAAGCCCTGCTTCAGCTCCAGATGCGGCACGAGATGGACGAAATCAGTGACGAGGCCTTTGAACAGGAAGAGGCACGGTTGATGGAACAGCTGGAAGCCATCCGGGAACTCAAGGAACAAGGTTGATTAAAGGAGGTAATACAAATGACCCTGGGGATGTCGGACATTATCAAAAAGGCCCGCTCTGAACTAAATGAGCTCACCGGTCTGGAGATCTCCTCCACCCTGTCCGCGGAAAAAGATGCCGAGGAATGGCGGGTGACCATGGAGGTGGTGGAAAAGAGATCCATTCCGGACGGTATGGATATCCTCGCCATCTACGATACCCGGATGGATACGGAAGGGAACGTGATTGAATTCAGACGTGTCCGGATGCGCAAACGGATGGATACGGAAGAAACGGAGTGATGTCGGGTCACACGCAGGTCATCTCTGATGCGCGAGCGGATGGATCCGGGATAGAAGGCGGGCTGCCTAAGCCCTGGATGTTAGATCAAAACGCTGTCCACAGAGGTCCTATGGAATTTCCTCTTAAGATATTTGACGGGAAGCGCATACGAATCATTGCTGAAATCCCCGATGTTCTTGAAGATGACATCCGACTCGATCTGAATGCGGATACCTTGTTTATATTCGCAGGTAAGTACCATAAAAAAATCAGCCTGCCTCATCATGCCGAAACGATAGCCTGGAAATCCTACGGGAGTGGAATCCTGGAAATTACGCTCATTTAGGGTTTTAACTTGGAATTCCCCGCAGCTTGCTGCGGGGAGAGTTCATTCGGCAATCGCAAATCTGAAATCGCAAATCTCCAAAGGAGGAGTCAAACCATGGCAATAGAACCCGCGAGAGACGCTCATGACGCGAACGGCGGCACACTGGCCGATGTCATTGACCGGGTCCTGGACAAGGGGCTGGTGATTAATGCGGATATCATGGTGTCCGTGGTGGGGGTGGAACTGCTCGGCATCAAGATCCGGGCGGCGCTGGCCTCCTTTGAAACCGCTGCGAGATACGGCCTGGAATTCCCCTCAGGAACCGCCGTGGAGACCCCTGCCTGGGACGACGCGAAGGTGTCGAGGGACTACTGCCCCCAGTGCGAAAAGCGGGTGGCGGTGGAAGCGCTTATGGGTGATGGCTGCCCCTGGTGCGGCTGGGTCAGCGCCAGGGCAAAGGCCCAGGAGAC
>CAYVUX010000244.1:0-5929 GCA_964455075.1 uncultured Desulfobacteraceae bacterium
ACAAGTCTGTAACCGCCAGAAATGGCGTGACAATTGGTTTTCGTTCAGGCACTAACTATGCAAAGACGGATCAGGTTTGGTCTTTTGTATTTCTTCCTTCCCTGCATATCGATGGGCCTGGCCGCGCCGGTCTGGTCGGACACAACAGTAGATCACCGTCTTTATGCTGCGCTGCTCGAGAGATATGTAAAAAACGGGGTTGTGGACTACCAGGGCTTCAGGAAAGACGAGGCCGAACTGGATCGATACCTCAAGATCCTGGAGCGCACAGACACAAAGGCGCTTTCCCGAAACGAGCAATTCGCCTTTTACATTAACGCCTACAATGCCTGGACTATCAAGCTGATCTTGAGCGCCTACCCTGACATCCAATCGATCAAAGACCTCGGCGGCCTGTTCAAGAGCCCGTGGAAAAAGAAAATCGCCCGCATCGACGGCGATGTGATCACCCTGGACAACATTGAACATGATATCCTCCGAGCCCGGTTCAAGGACCCCCGGATTCATTTTGCCGTCAACTGCGCGTCCAAGAGCTGCCCTCCCCTCAGGTCCGAGCCCTATCGGGGAGACGTGCTGGACCACCAGCTTACGGAGATGACGGAAGCGTTCATCAATGATCCCGAGCACAACCATCTTCAGGGGGGAGTCCTCTATGTGAGCAGCATTTTCAAGTGGTATTCCGAGGATTTCAATGATGATATTGTCGGATTTTTCATGAAGTATGCTGAAGGGGAACTGAAGAAGGAATTGCGGAAGCAGGCAGGAGACGTTGAGGTTGAACATCTTGATTATGACTGGTCTTTAAACGGGCAATAATCCGGGAGAGGGGGAAGCACCATGGCTGCGTATGACTATGACATCGGAATTATCGGCGGAGGGGCGGCAGGTCTGACCGTGGCATCCGGTGCGGCCCAGTTGGGGGCCAAAACCCTCCTCGTTGAAAAGAAAAAAGAACTGGGCGGCGACTGTCTTCACTTCGGGTGTGTGCCGAGCAAGACGCTGATCCGGACCGCCCGGGCCTGTCATACCATAAGAAACGCCCAGGCCTTCGGACTTCCTACCGTTGAAGTGCCGCCGGTGGACTTTGCAAAGGTGAAACAAAGAATCCAGTCGGTGATCGCAGCTATTCAAAAGCACGACTCGGAAGAAAGGTTCTGCAGCCTTGGGGCCAAGGTGGAATTCGGCGAACCCGCCTTCACGGACGAGCACAGCGTGCGATTGAACGGACAGAGTGTTTCCGCAAAAACCTGGGTCATTGCCAGCGGCTCGTCACCGGGAAGCCCCCCGATAGAGGGGTTGGACAAGACACCCTATATCACCAACAAGGAGATGTTCTCCCTGGACCGTCTCCCCGAATCCATGATCATTCTGGGCGCCGGACCCATTGCCGCGGAGATGGCCCAGGCCTTTTGCCGCCTCGGGACAAAGGTGTCCGTGGTACAGCGGAGCGGGCAGATCCTCAGCAAAGAAGACAAGGATATGGCCGATGAGGTCATGCAGGTTCTGGCCGCTGAGGGCGTCGCCTTTCACCTGAACTCCTCGGTTCTCGGGGTACGGGACCTGGGTAGTGGAAAAGAAGTGCGCATCAGAAACAAGGAAGGGGAGTCCACCTCTCTTAAAACGGAACAGATCCTGGTTGCCATGGGTCGCGATCCCAACCTGGAGGGCCTTAACCTCGAAGGGATCGGGGTTGAATCCGACCGCACAGGCATCCGGGTGGATGCGCGAATGCGAACCACTCAGAAGCATATCTATGCCGCGGGAGATGTCACCGGGGCCTTCCAGTTCACCCATGCCGCGGGCTATGAAGGAGGCATCGTGGTGAGCAATGCGATCTTTCATCTCCCCAGGAAGGCCGATTACACGTTCCTGCCCTGGTGCACCTACACACAACCGGAACTCGCGAGCATCGGAATGAATGAAAAGCGGGCTGAGGAGGCCGGGATCGAATACTCGCTATTTTCGGAGGCCTTCCGGGACAACGACAGGAGCCTCGCGGAAGGCGAAAGGATCGGGAAAATCAAGATGCTCCTCGACACGAATGAGAAACCCATCGGGGTTCAGATCCTGGGACCTCATGCCGGCGAGTTGTTGAGCGAATGGGTGGCGGTTCTGAACGGAAAGGTAAAGCTTTCCACCCTGGCTTCCGCGGTTCACCCCTACCCCACCCTCGGGGAAATCAACAAGCGGGTGGCAGGCGCCTATCTTTCGCCGAAAATCTTTTCGGACAAGATAAAGAAAGGCTTGAAGTTCTTCTTTCACTTGAAAGGAAGGGCCTGCGGAGGGCAATGAAAAAGCGATGACGGATGCACCTCAAGGGCATGGTTTTTCGCTAGGTTGTTTGCGAGGAAGTATCTCCACTTACAATCGTGAAATATAGGGGGAATCTTCGTGAAAATTGCAATGATCGGACTGGGACGAATGGGAATAAACATGGCCAGGCGGCTTCTTCAAAGCGGCCATGAGGTAGTGGCCTACAACAGGACTCCCCGGAAGACGGAGGAGATTGCGCGGGAGGGGGCGACGGCGGCCTATGCGCTTTCCGAGCTCGCCGAAAAACTCACCCCTCCCCGGGCGGTTTGGATCATGCTCCCTGCCGGGCCTGCCATAGACGAACACCTGCTTCAGCTCAAGGAAATCCTCGCGCCCAAAGACATCGTGATTGACGGCGGGAACACCTATTTCAAGGACGATATCCGGCGTGCGGAATCCCTGGATGAAAAAGGGATACGCTTTATGGACGTGGGCGTGAGCGGCGGCATCTGGGGCCTGAAGGCCGGCTACTGCCTGATGGCCGGAGGGCCTGAGGAGACGTATCAGGCCCTGGAACCGGTGTTTCATTCCCTGGCCCCGCAAGAGGGGTATCTCTACTGCGGTCCGGCCGGTGCGGGCCACTTCGTGAAAATGGTCCACAACGGCATCGAATACGGAATGATGCAGGCCTACGCTGAAGGCTTTCAGATCCTGGAAGCGTCCCCCTATGCCGGGTCGCTCAACTACGCCGAGGTGGCCCACCTGTGGAATCGGGGGAGCGTGGTCAGGTCCTGGCTGCTGGAGCTGGCCGAGGCAGCTTTCTCAAAAGACGCAAAGCTTGCCGACATCCGGGGGATTGTGGAGGACTCCGGCGAAGGCCGCTGGACAGTCAATCAGGCCATAGAGGCAGGGGTTTCAGCCCCTGTCATCACGCTCTCGTTAATGAACCGATTTCGATCGAGGGACAAAGACTCCTTTTCAGACAGGGTGGTGGCGGCACTGAGGCGGGAGTTCGGGGGACATGCCGTGGTCACGGCGGAAAACAGCAAGGCCGGTTGAGACGCGACATGCTCGGAATTTTTTCCACAAAGGGATTCAAGGACCATCTGAAGGCCGCCAGGCACGTGCTGCGCGCGAACTGGACCGGTGACTACACGAAACCTTCCCCTAGCCTGTACCCTCATCAGTGGAACTGGGATTCCGCATTCATCGCCATGGGCAATGCCCACTACGATCAGAAAAGGGCCCGGCAGGAACTGACGTCCCTGTTTGCCCAGCAATGGCCGAACGGGATGCTGCCCCACATCGTTTTCAATCCGAACGCGCTGGGACATTATTTCCCCGAACCGGATTTCTGGCAGGTGCCTGAAGAGAGGCCGACCAGCGGAGTCACCATGCCGCCCCTTCATGCAACCGCCTGCAGGCACATCTATGAAAGCGCCAAGGATGAAGATTCGGCCAGGAACTTCCTGGAGTTCATGTATCCCAAACTGATGGCCCTCCATCGCTACCTCTACCGCGAAAGAGATCCGGACGCGTCGGGGCTTGTTTACATCCGGCATCCATGGGAATCGGGGCTGGACAACTCCCCGGCCTGGGATGAACCGTTGAAAAAGATCCGGGTCGACAAGAAAACCCTTCCCGAATACAAACGTAAAGACCTGAAACACGGCGTGCCCGCCGATCAAAGACCCACCGACGAAGACTACGACCGCTACGTCTACCTGGTGAATCTCTTTAGACGCCTGGGCTACAGGGAAGAGGATATTCGCAGGGAATGCCCTTTCCTGATCCGGGATGTGCTTTTCAATTCCATCTTGTGCCGGGCCGATAGAGATCTCCTGGTGATTGCCGATATCCTGAAACAGGAGAGCGCCGAGGTGAAAGAGTGGGCAGAGGCGACTTCCGGCGCAATCTCCGGGCGTCTCTGGTGTCCTGAGTGCAAACAGTTCGAGTCCTTCGACATGGCGGGCGGACGACTCATCCATTCCGCCACTGCGGCCGGTTTCCTGCCCCTCTTTGCAGGCGCCGCTTCCAGGGAGCAGGGCCGAACTCTTTTTGAAACGCTCGACTCCGTAGCGTTCTGCGCCCTTCACCAGGGGAACTGCTTCACCATTCCGAACTATGACATGACCAGGGAGGATTTTGATTCCGGGAACTACTGGCGCGGACCGGTCTGGATCAACATCAACTGGATGGTTTCAAAGGGGCTGAAAGATTACGGCTACAGGGAAAAGGCCGATGCCATGAAAAGAGACATCATTCAGCTTCCCATCCGCTTCGGTTTTCATGAGTACTTCGACTCCCGCACGGGGAAAGGCTATGGTTCCGACGGCTTCTCCTGGACGGCGGCCCTGTTTCTCGATCTGGTCTATGAATACTACAGCGAAGACAGACACCGCCTCGACTGGTTCAAACCGCACAAGAGCGCTCGACTGAAGGAGATGAAAGTCCTGAACAGCCTCGACCGCGGCGCGACTCCTTCTTCGGGTTCCGTGGCTTCGGATTTGATGGCCGCCGTGGGCAAGCTGAAGGATCGCTTCCATGACCCCCACCGGGGCAGGGTGGATTACCAGGCCATGAAAAATTCCCCGGAGTATCGTCATTACCAGGAAATGGCCGCAGGGCTTCGACGGTTCGATCTCGCGAGTCTTTCATCCCACGAGGAGAAACTGACTTTCTGGATAAACCTTTACAATGCCATTGTCATCCATGGCATCGTCGAACTGGGGATCCAGTCGTCGGTAAAAGAAATTCCCAACTTTTTCAGAAAGATCGGCTACCGGATAGGCGGTCTTTTCTTTTCGCCCGATGCGATGGAACACGGCATCCTGAGAGCCAACGCGCGCCCTCCTTACAGGATATTCGCCGTATTCGGGAGGAAGGACCCGCGTCTCGAACTCAGCCTCGAGAAGACAGACCCTCGAATTCATTTTGCTCTGGTTTGCGGGTCACGGTCCTGCGCCCCGATCCGCTTTTACGAGGCGGAAAAGATCAGCGAACAACTACACATGGCGGCAAAGGACTTTGTGAACAGCTCCGAAGTCCTCGTTTTGCTCGAAAAAAACACGGTTTTTTTGTCCCAGATTTTTGATTGGTACGAAAGGGACTTCGGGGGGAAGGAGGGGATCCGGCGGTTTCTCCTTCGATACCTGGACAAAGATGAAAAATGGTCTTTTGTAGAGAAATCCTGGCAGGAAGCAAAGGTGGAATATCTCTTCTATGATTGGGACTTGAATCACTGAGCGGCGATGACCTTGCCTTGCGAAGCGAGAGCCGGGGTCCTGATGCAGGGAAAAAGCTTCTCAATCATTATGCCCGGACCGCCTGAATGTGTTGAGAAAACGGGCAAAAGCCCTCTCTGAAGTATCGAAAAGAAAAACCGAAGGAGGGATGGCATGGAAACGTATTACAAACCGGAAGATCTGCCCAGGTTTCCGGACATCGGTCAGCATGTTCCTCAATTGGCCGAGAAATTTTTTGACTATTATAATAGCGTATTCGCCGAAGGAGCGCTCACGGAGCGCGAGAATGCGTTGATTGCCCTCTCGGTCGCCCACGCCGTCCAATGCCCCTACTGTATTGACGCATTCACCCAGGCGTGCCTGGAAAAGGGTTCCAACCTGGACGAAATGACGGAGGCGGTCCATGTCGTGACAGCTATAAGAGGAGGCGC
>CAYVUX010000245.1:0-5929 GCA_964455075.1 uncultured Desulfobacteraceae bacterium
TCTTCTCATCCGGGGCCCGCGGCCTTCGTCGATCTCCCTTCCAGGATATTTAGAATCCGGGCCCTGGTCCCTTCCTTCGCATCCCGGGCCTTCCGGATATTCATGGTTCTCATGACATCATAGGTCCCGTCTTCGAAGACAACCGGAACCTGGAGCACATAATCCGGACGGGTGCAGCACCCCGGGGCAAAATAGCATCCGGGTTTCCTACCCTCCCTGAGGGTCTTCCTTGCCGTCTGGAGATCTTTCTCGGAAAGGACCATCCCCGCCTGCCCCGTGAAAGCGGTCACCATGTCCCCGGGCCGGTAAATCCGTTTCTTGTCCCCCATGTCTCCCCTGATGCGCCTGTACATGTGAAGGTCTGCAAATTATTCTATCCATCGTCACCGGCTCTGTCGAGGCCTTTTTGTGAATCGAGATCCGCCAGAAGCTCCTTAAAGGGGGCCAATTCATGATCCTGGATCCGGGCGACGAGATCTTTGAGCGTCCTCAAGGCGGGAGGGATATACGCCTCAAAATAGGACTTCCCCATGACCCGGATCAAAAAACCGAACGCTCCCAGAACCTGAAGCGCCCTTAATACGGCAATGTAGGGGAAGGCCCTCTCAAAGGACTCCGCCCATTCAGGATTCCTCGACTTGAGGAGGTTCACATATTTCCGGTAAAGCGCACTCCGCACGCCGCCCGGGAGGTCCACATACGGATCATTCACCAAGGATGCAAAATCGTAAGCCAGGGGACCGAAGCGCGCCCCCTGCCAGTCAATGATCCCGATACGATCCCCGGGGAGGAGAATATTCCGCGACTGGAAATCCCGATGAAGAAAGAAAGTCGCCGGGGCCCGGGAGGCGGGCGCCGTCAGGCAGCGAAATGAGGGTTCCAGTTCCGGCCACTCTTTCTTGAGCCCGAGATAGACGTGCAGAAAAGCGTTCTTGAAATAGTCCGTTTCGTGCCGACGCATCACCTCTTCGTCATAGACCGCGGTCTGGTGGCACCAGGAAGGATCGAAGCCCACCGCCCCTTTTGTCTGGACACGAAAGAGGCATCCCACCACCCTTTCATAAAGGGGGAGCGGGTCCCCGATCTCCGCAACCCGCTCCTGAAGGCTTGTGGTACCCAGGTCTTCCATGACGAACCAGCCCCGGTCCATCCGGTACGAATAGATCCGGGGAACGGGGACATCCCTGGCGAGAAGGTGTCTCCCGATCATGAGGTATGCCCGGTTTTCCCGGTGGACTTCTTTGTTCACGGGAGGATTGGTCATGGCTATCATGGACGGGCCGTGCTCACCGGCGGTTCCCACCCGCCAGAATCGCCTTCTTGAGCCGTCTCCGGCAAGCCGCTCCCAGTGGAGAGCCGTCCGAGGCCAGCCCCGTTCCTCCCACGCCTTTTCCCCAAACCGGCGAAGCTCCGTTTCCATCAGGCTTCCCCGCCGCTCTCCGCCACACGGGAAGCCCTTTTGCAGAGCTCCCGGTCCACGTCCTCCACACCCGTGAGAATGCGATCGAACACCCTGACCCCGTGATCTACACGGCAGTTTTCCCAGAGAACCGACCGGGCGATCTCCGCGTCCCTTTCCAGCACACACCCCGCTCCTACCACGGCCCAGTCCTGGAATCGCACCGCAGGATCCACGGTGCAATCCGCGCCCAAGATGCGCGGCATTCCGCTCCTCTTCACTTCTTCCCGGTTGGCCCGGACGTACCCAGCAAAACTCCCCATATCGCACCAGTAATGCCACGACGACACATACCCGCGAACCGGAGCCCCCGAATCAATCAACCGCCTGTAGCAATCTATGATATCCGAATAAATGCCCTGTGGTATATGACGCAAAGCTTCGGGATTCAGAATATGAATGCCCGTAAAGGCGTGCCTCTCCGGTTGACTCTCCGTCCCGATGTCCGCAATCCTGCCGCTGCCGTCCAGGAGCACCTGGTTGTACGGCTCGCAACGATGGAGCACGAGGGTCGCCATCGCCCCCGAAGCCGCATGGGGCTCAAAGGCTTTTCTCAAATCAATATCGGTCAAAACATCCCCGTTTATCACCACGAAGGGCTCGGCGTCCCAGAAGTCTTCCGCATTCTTGAGACCTCCCCCGGTACCCAGGATCGTCTTCTCGACGCGCACCTGAACGTCCATTTCATTGCTTCCGTACGCGTCCACATGCCGTACTATCTGCTCCGCGTGGTGGTGGGCATTGACAATGACTTCGCGGATACCCCAGTGCTTCAAGTAAGCCAGAACCCTATCCATGACGGGCCGGTTCCCCACGGGCAAGAGGGCCTTCGGCCGGAGGCGGGTCAAGGGCCGGAGACGGGTGCCGAATCCGGCGGCAAGAATCATGGCCTTCATACTTTTCCCTTTTTTGTTGAAATACCAGCCCATGGAATATACACGAAAGGTGTGGCTGTCAACGTGGTGTTGCCTTCGGGATATTTGCGCGGATTGTCATTCGAATTGACAATCCGCATGAATATCGGCTTCAATCCGGCCGGCTGGAGAATAGGATTCGCGGCTGACGCCGCTCCGACAGAACACTTTTTGGCCGTCCGGTAGAACGGGCTTGCCCGGGAACGGCTTTGCTCTCCAAATTTCTTTCTTAAACAGGTGGAGGGCTGCCAATGAATTTGCCTTTGAGCCCGATCGAAGAGGGGAGATCTTTGGTGAACCCCATATCTGAAAAAAACCGTTTTTCAATCGTAGGGATTGTTCATGCCATTGTTCCGTCATTTCCTCGTTTAACCGGGGAATCCAGTGCATTCCCATCCTCAGGCGGACTGGATGCCCCCGTATCGAGTACGGGGCAGGCTTATCGGGGTCCGGCATGAGTGCTTTTAAACTTCACGGGACTACCAGCCGAAACTTGTTCGGGTTTTTCAAAGGTCTCGAGGGACGGGCCTCCATCAACAGAAATGTCCATGCGGATTGTAATTCCAATTGACAATCCGCATGGATTTCGATATACGAAATCCATGATCCCCCGTCATGCAGAACAGACCATCCGAAACTTGTGCCTAGGTTTTCCCGTTGTCGCAGTTACCGGGCCGCGGCAGTCCGGAAAGACCACCCTGGCCCAGTACATGTTTTCCGATCGACCATACGTCTCATTGGAAAACCCGGATATACGGGATTTTGCCACGCAGGACCCCCGTGGTTTTCTCGGCGCTTATCCGGACGGGGCCGTATTTGACGAAGTCCAGCGGTGCCCGGAATTGTTTTCTTACATGCAGGAGCTGGTCGATCAGGACAAGCGAATGGGGCGATTTATATTGACTGGGTCTCAACAGTTCGGTGTCCTTAGCAATATCACCCAATCGCTCGCCGGTCGCGTAGGGATCCTCCATCTGATGCCCTTCACGCTCAAAGAGCGATACGGGAATCAAGGCCCGCAAGGTATTCCGGATCTCGATCATATCCTGTTCAGCGGCTTTTACCCGCCTGTGCACGACCGCGACCTTGACCCCCGGACATGGTACGCCAATTACATTGAAACTTATGTAGAAAGAGATGTCCGGCAGGTAACCAACGTGCGGGACCTCGGCACCTTCAGACGGTTCGTGCGGCTCTGCGCGGGAAGAACAGGACAAATACTAAACCTTTCCGGCCTGGCGACAGATGCAGGCGTTACGCACAACACTGCCAAATCGTGGATCTCCGTGCTGGAGGCCGGTTTCCTGATCTTTCTGCTTCCGCCCCATTTTCAAAACTTTAGCAAACGCCTCATCAAATCTCCGAAGCTCTATTTTTTCGATACCGGCCTGTGCAGCCGTCTTCTGGCAATCCAGGATGCCCATCAACTGAACTCCCACCCTATGCGGGGAGCGGTGTTTGAATCGTTTGTGATCAGCGAATACGCAAAAACCCGTTTTCATCAGGGACTTTCCGAACCACTGTATTACTGGAGGGATCGAAGCGGAAACGAAATCGATCTGCTCATCGACAGCGGACAATCCCTCCAGCCCATCGAAATCAAATCCGGCGCCACATTAAACCGCGACTTTTTTAAGGGCCTTCGTCATTGGCTTCATCTGGCCGGCGGTGCTGCGGAAGACCCAACGCTGATTTACGGAGGCAATGAATCCGCGGTCCGCTCCGGCATCCGGGTACTGCCTTGGCACCAGAGTCCATAGCTGGGTACCCTTTTGCAAATGCGCGTGCCGGATAGGGAACGGGTATTTCGAACCGGGGCACCGGCCGCAGTCTATAGCAGTTTGTCACGCCGGCCGGAGGATGGGATTGGCGGCTGACGCCGCTCCTACAGAAACGCATTCGTCCCTGCTGTAGGAGCGGGGTTGCCCACGAACCAATCCGGAGTCATACTTCTCGAACGAGGAAAAATCGGGAGCGTTTTTCAAAGAATTCTGAACATCCCGGGAGGATAAATCCATGCCGTCCACACTGGAGCTTTCGGAACTTACCACAAAAATCGGTCGGGTATTCATGGCCGGAATGCCCGGCCTTCACATGGACCAAGGGACCGAGAGGCTCATTCGCGACTACGGATTGGGCGGGATCATCCTGTTCAGCAGGAACATCGAAGACCCCGTGCAAGTCGCCGCCTTGTGCCGCGAACTCCAAAAAACCGCGCTCCGCTCTCAGGGGACTTCGCTCCTTATCGCAGTGGATCAGGAAGGAGGCCGCGTAGCCCGGTTGAAGAGACCCTTCACAGAATTTCCCGGAAACGAATTCATTGGCCGGGATCCCCGGCCCGTAGATCGTGCCAAGGAGTTCGCGGAAAAAACCGCGGAAGAGATGTCCCTGGTGGGACTCAATATGAACCTGGCACCGGTACTGGACATTCGCAGCGAACCGGTGGAAAAGCATCTCTCCGGGAGGACATTCAGCGATGATCCGGAAAAAGTCGCTTCCCTCGGCAAGACCGTCATACGAACCTTTCAGGAAAAGGGCGTGATGGCCGTAGCCAAGCATTTCCCCGGGTTGGGAAAGACCACCCTGGACCCCCACCTGGAGCTTCCCGTCATCCGGACCGAACCGGGCATGATGGACCGGGCCAACCTCCTTCCCTTCCGCACCGCAATGGAGGTCGGCGTTTCGGCTGTCATGACGGCCCACGCGGTCTATCCGGAGCTCGACCCGGATCATCCTGCCACGCTTTCCGAAAAGATCATCAACCAACTCTTGAGAGGGGCCATGGGCTACCAGGGGCTGGTCATTACGGACGATCTGGAAATGGGAGCCATCGCCAAGAGCGTGGGCCCGGTCGAAGGGGCGGCGGCTTCCTTTGAGGCCGGTGCCGACATCCTTCTCATCTGCGAAAACCAGGACACGGTACTCGAGGCCGTCGAGAATCTCCGAAGGTGCCTGCTCAGGGGAGAAATCCCGCTTCACAGGCTGGAGCAGTCCCTTGACCGCCTCCACAGGGCAAGGTCAAAGTTTCTGTTCAAGGCGGAAGGGAAACCCCTGGAAGAGGTCAGAGCATATTTCAGCCGGGCCGACACCTAGTGGTTTCCATTCATGCCTCGATCATCGCGTTTGGTGTGTCAGGGTGTCCTCGAACGAGACGGTTCGCGGGCAAGCCCGCTCCTACATGAGTCCGGAAGAGATGCTGGATGAGCGACCCAAGCCGCGAATTTTTTTAAGGGTTCACCTTTTCACGGGCGGAAGGGACCATGTCGCGATTGGAAAAAACGTCATTCCGGACGAACGACGCGAAGCAAGGGAGATCCGGAATCTAAGAAAATGGCATCATAACGTGAACTTCTGGATCCCGGATCGGGGCCTGTCCCGTACTCCGATCCGAAATCCGGGATGACGAACTGCGACACAGCCTCGCAAGCGGGAATACGGAAAAAGGAAGAGAGAGCGGACAAAACGGGGGCATTCACTCAATTTAAGCGCTATATGAAATTCTAAATAATCCCCGCCCAAAGGACGGGGCTTTGTCTTGGCCCCCTATAAGGGGGCA
>CAYVUX010000246.1:0-1925 GCA_964455075.1 uncultured Desulfobacteraceae bacterium
AACCAGCTATCCATCTCCTTGATGCGGACTTCCTGATCGGTGTGACGCCAGCAGCACCCGTTTTCCACCTGCTCGTTGGCAAGGACGCTCTGGCATTTCTCGCACCAGTTCACGTGGGTTCTCTTTTTGTAGGCGAGCCCTTTTTCGTACATGTTCAAAAAGACCAGCTGTTCCCAGCGGTAGTAGGAAGGCTCGCATGTATTCACCTCGCGCCGCCAGTCATAGCTGAACCCCATCCTTTTCAACTGGCTCCTCATGGCGTCGATATTTCCAAAGGTCCATCGGGCCGGATGCGTATTGTTTTCTATTGCCGCATTCTCAGCGGGCATTCCGAAAGCGTCCCATCCCATCGGGTGCAGCACATTGAATCCGCGCATTCTCTTGTATCGGGCGATTACATCCCCGATGGCATAGTTTCTCACATGACCCATATGGATTTTTCCAGACGGGTAGGGAAACATTTCCAACAGGTAGTATTTTTCCTTGGACGGATCCTCCGTGGCCTCGAAAATTTTCCGAACTTCCCACTGTTCCTGCCATTTCGCTTCCACTTCCTGGGGGTTGTACCTCATCTTCCTCTTCCTTTGCTCCACCCGGATATTTTATCGTTCATCTACAGTGCGGCCGATGCGCCCAATGCAAACTCACCAGTACCCAAAAAAACATTTGCAGGTGGGCGCTCACCAGGAAGCCGTTGGACCGTCCCGCCGGAAGCACTGCGCAAAAATCAAGGAATTTCGCATCCCGCCTTGGCGCAGGGCAAGAAATTCCAGAGAGCCGCGCACAAATCACGCAAAAGAATCCCTTCTGAAAGGAATCTCGTTCTCCCTTCCAGAAAAGAGACGTTCCTTTCGAAACGTTTCGTTCCCGGAGATATTTGAAGGCGAGTTCCCGGGAAAACTGCCGCAGACAGGCGTTCTGGATCCTTCGATGACAATGCTGTGTTCCAATCCCTGAAAGGACGTCCTCAGAGTTTCCAGTCTTTCTTCCAGTATTCGAATGTGTTCGAGCGGCACGGATACGATCACCCGGAGAACATAGGCATTGTCTCGGGCGTACCGAACCTGGAAAGGACGAACCAGGTTTACACACGCCGAGATGACATGATCGTTGTAATCGCCCTCCTCTTCTTGAACCGGCGGAATGCGAATTCCCACGTCGCTTATTCCCATCCCTGCCAAGGTGTTTCCGGTGCTCAGGGAGATCTCTTCAAGACGCCGGGCATCGTAGCCGGATCGTGCACCGAGCCCTTTCAGAAGGATTTTCTCGGCATTTGCCATATCCCGGGGAATCAAGAGCAATGTCTCGCCTTCCGAACCCGGCCAGAAACCTTTTTCCCGAAGAATACTCAGGGATCCGGACGTGTTCCTGTCGAGACCGGCGATCACCTCTTGCTCTTCAAGGCCCCCTTCAAAAGTCAGAGCCACCAGGCTTTCACACCAGAGCTCCTCCAGGGGACGGGCTGTGAATCTCAAATCGAGCCTCATGGCATCCAGCAGGCCTCGCAGTGGTTTTTCAGGCCGTTTCTTGATCAACCGGAGAGGACGTCCTGGGGATCCTCTCCGCGGAGTCTTCCCTCGCGGACGAGCCGATTGTGGATATGGTCGAGAAGGCCGTTCACAAAACTCCCGGAGCCCTCCGCCCCAAATCTTTTTGCCATCTCCACCGCCTCGTCAATGGAGACTTTTGGAGGCACATCCACCAGAAAGGCCATCTCGAAGGTGGCTATTCGAAGAATGCATCGATCCACGCGGGACATCCTCTGGAGCCGCCAATTCCTGGACGCTTTGCTGAGCATTCCGTCGATAACCTCCCGATGCCCGCAAACTCCCAGAACCAGCTGCTCGGCGAACGCGCGGACCCCTTGCCCGTGGACAAAATTTTCAGCAATCAAACGAAAAGCCTCTCGAGGATCCTCTTCGTTG
>CAYVUX010000246.1:1935-5915 GCA_964455075.1 uncultured Desulfobacteraceae bacterium
GTTGAATTCCATATGAAAAAGTACCTGGACGGCCAATTCCCGCGCTTTGCGTCTTCTGGTCATATCCTTCCGGCTCGGCGCTCCCCGGTGGTGGTCCGGCGTTCGGTTTCTGAGGTGGGGTGAGGGGTTTGAACCAAGCCGACTTCCAGGAAAAGGAACCGGCCGGTTCCCGCCGGGTGATGTCCTCACCACCTTGGGATGATCGGAAAGACGGTTTCGAGATGGGAGCGAATTACCCCAGCGTACGAAAGATATTCGCCATTTCTATCGCCCCCATGGCCGCTTCATACCCCTTGTTTCCGGACTTAGAGCCCGCCCGTTCTATGGCCTGCTCCAGGTTGTCCGTGGTGAGCACGCCAAAGGTGACAGGGACGGCGCTTTCCAGGGCCACGTTGGCGATTCCTTTGGAAACCTCCGCGGCCACGTAATCGAAGTGGGGTGTCGAGCCTCGAATCACCGCGCCCAGGCAGATGATGGCGTCATAGGAGCCGGTCGAGCTCAGCTTTTTGGCCATGAGGGGAATCTCAAATGCACCGGGGACCTTCACCAGAAGCACATTTTCCTCATCTACACCATGTCTCACCAAGGCGTCCATGGCCCCGTCCACCAGCTTGGAGCCGATAAAATCGTTAAAACGGGCCACCACGATTGCAAAACGAAATCCTTCGGCCGAAAGACGGCCTTCAATTGTTCTGGGCATATACACCCCCCACTCTATGAAGTGTGTTCCTTGGGCTTTGAAAAACGTCCTATTTTGCTCAATCAGGCCTGCTCTTCCTCAATGATCTTCATCAGATGCCCCAGTTTCCGGCACTTGGTCATCAGGTATTTTCGGTTTTCATCTCTCGGGCTTATCTCGCTGGGGACCCTGCCCGTGACCTCGAGCCCGTAGCCGTCCAAACCGACAATCTTCTTGGGATTGTTGGTGATAAGCCTCATTTTTCGAACCCCCAGGGACGCCAGAATCTGAGCTCCGACCCCATAATCCCGAAGGTCCGGTTCAAAACCCAGTTCCTCATTGGCCTCAACCGTGTCCAGCCCTTTGTCCTGCAGCGCATAGGCCTTCAGCTTGTTCGCAAGTCCGATGCCTCTTCCTTCCTGCTGCAAATACAGGATCACCCCGCGGCCCTCCTCCTGAATCATGGCCATGGCGCTTTTTAGTTGTTCCCCGCAGTCGCATCTATAGGAACCGAACACGTCCCCCGTAAGGCACTGGGAATGAACACGCACGAGAATCTCGCTTTCCGGGTCGATTTCCCCCTTGATCAGAGCGATGTGTTCGTAGTCGTCAATATCGTTTACAAATGCCACGCTCTTGAACTCTCCGTATGGCGTGGGCAGCACGGTCTCCGCCTCCGGGTGAACAAACGACTCATTGCGCATTCGGTAGGCGATGATATCGGCAACCGTCGCAATTTTCAGCCCATGCTTCTCGGCAAATTTCTCGAGGTCCGGCATTCTGGCCATCGTACCGTCATCGTTCATGACTTCGCAAATGACGGCCGCGGGTTTCAACCCGGCCAGGCGAGCCAGGTCCACGGAGCCTTCCGTTTGCCCTGTCCGGAACAGCACGCCTCCCTTCCTCGCTCTCAGGGGAAACACGTGCCCGGGCTGTACAAGGTCCTCCGGCTTGGCGTCATCCGCCACCGCCGTCAATATTGTATGGGCCCTGTCGGCCGCGGATATGCCGGTGGTTACTCCTGAGCGCGCCTCAATGGAAGCGGTAAACGCGGTCTTGTACGGAGAACGATTGTCATACACCATGGGGGTGAGCTTCAACTTCTCCACGATCTGCGGGGCCAGCGCCAGACAAATCAGCCCCCGACCGTTCTTGGCCATAAAATTTATGCTTTCAGGCCTCACCTTTTCCGCAGCAATGGTAAGGTCTCCCTCGTTCTCCCTGTCCTCATCATCTACAAGGACGACCATCTTTCCCTTTCTCAGGTCATCCAGCACCTCTTCAATACGCGCAGTGGGCATTTCATTCACCAAATCCGTAGTTCTTTAACATTTCCAAGTCAATGCGGGAGCCGGAAGCCTCCTTTTCGCCGTCGGCCTGCCCGTCATGGGCCGTCAGTTTTTCCACATACTTGGCGATCATATCCGTTTCAATATTGACCAAAGACCCCGGTCCTTTTGCCAGGAGAGTGGTTTCGGTCGCCGTCAAAGGGACGACGTTCACTTCAAACACCGGCCCTTCGGTTCTGTTGATGGTAAGGCTGATACCGTCGACGGCGATGGATCCCTTCTCGATCATGTGCCGCGCAAAGCGCGCATCCACCTTTATACGGAGTCTCCACGAGCGCTTCACGGGTTCTTTCATGAGGATCCTGCCGGTTCCGTCCACATGGCCCGACACAAGATGACCGCCCAACCGGTCCGCCAGCCGCAAGGCCCTCTCCAGATTCACCCGGTCGCCCTGCCTCGCGCTGCCGAGGGTGCTCCTTGCAAGCGTTTCGTCGGAGACATCGGCAGCGAATGTTCCCCCCGTCAGATCCGTGACCGTGAGGCACACCCCGTCCACCGATATGCTGTCTCCCACGCGCAGGTCATCCATGGGGAATTCGGGATCGACCATCAGCGTCATGTCTTCTCGAATCCGCCGAACGGCCTTGATCTTTCCCACGCCTTCCACCAAACCGGTAAACATTGTTTTTTCCCGTCGTTTCTACGGCATACCCAGACAAAAGGGCTTCGGCCCGGACAGGTCTGCCTTTCCTGTGACCGGAAGCCGGTTATACGTCCGGGGCCGGTTCTGCTCCGGAAACGCCTTCAGTTTTCCCCGTCAGCTTGTCTGGATATCCCACCACAAGCATATCTTCCCGGAACCGCCTGAATTCCAGGTCCCTTAAAGTCAGGCACGATTGGATGGTCTTCCCACCGGGACCGGAAGCCAGGGGAATCCCATCGTTCCCTCCCAGGATTTTCGGGGCCTTGAAGATATAGAACTTGTCGATCAGATCCCGGCGGATCATCGATCCCATGATTCGGGCTCCGCCTTCCACAAGAAGGCTGGTCAGGCTCATCCTGCCAAGTATATCCATTAACACGGCCAAGTCAATCCTGCCCGAGCGGGTTGGACAGACGATCGCGGTCACTTTATCCTCTGGAAATCCTTTGATATGTCGGGCCGCGCTCTCAGACCCCACCACGAAGATGGTCGGTGCCGCTGAGCGGGAATTCAACACCTTGGCTCCCGGAGGGGTTCGCAGAGAGGTATCCACGACGATCCTCAGCGGATCCTTTCCCGTTCCACCTCTCAGCCGCGTGGTGAGCATGGGGTCATCGGCCACCACCGTTCCCACTCCGACCATGACGGCGTCGACCCGATCCCTTAGTCTATGGACGTAGCGTCTCGATTCTTCGTTGGTGATCCAACAGGCGTCCCCGGTCGCCGTTGCAGTCCACCCGTCCAGCGTCATGGCCGACTTCGCCATAACAAAGGGCCGCTTTTCCACAACAAATTTGATAAAGGATTCATTGAGCCGCCTGCACTCCCGATCGAGAACACCGGCCTTCACTTCCAATCCGCTTTCGGCCAAACGGGCGCACCCGTCCCCCGAAACATGAGGATTCGGGTCCTTCATTCCGACGACCACCCTCCTTATGCCGCTCTTCAAGATGGCTTCTGTACACGGTGGCGTCTTCCCGTAATGGTTGCAGGGCTCCAAAGTCACGTAAAGCGTACACCCATCCGCCCTCCCGCCGAGCTTTTCCAGGGCCTCCACCTCTGCGTGAGGGAGACCGGCCTTCCGGTGAAACCCTTTCGCAATCACCTTCTCTTCGTGGACCACCACGGCACCCACGGCGGGATTCGGCGAGGTGCGGCCGAGGCCTCTTTTGGCCTGGCGCAAGGCTTCTTTCATATATTCCACATCCGAGTCGGCGCCGGCGCTTTTGACCGTCATGGCGATACAACCTCGATCCAAGTCTTAGGGCTCACTCAAAAATAACTTCCCATTTTCCCATCTCAGCTTCGG
>CAYVUX010000247.1:0-5905 GCA_964455075.1 uncultured Desulfobacteraceae bacterium
AGCCTCTCCCCAGACAAGGGCATCCTCTTTGCCCAAGTCCAGGGCCTTGCGATCCCGAAGATCTTCCGCGTTTCCCGGAGCGGAGTTTCTATTTACGGGGCGAAAGCCGCGTTCCCCGAGTGTGTTGTGAAAGGCGATTTCTGTCATGCTGAAGGCAGGGGGCATTTCCGGATCTCTCCACCAGTAGAGAGCTTCTCCTTCTCGATGCTCCGAGACCATGATAAGAACGCGGGCGCCGGGGCCTTCCTGCACAAGGATACCGAGTTCGTTCAAGCGATCATTGACAATCTCTTCGTTGATCTTGATCCTGACCAGCACGAAATAGGCCTCGTCTGCGGTTTCTTCGGCAAGGATGTAAAAATTCTGGATTTCCTCCCCCGACCGGGGAATCACCTCACGGACCAGCCTCTGAAAGTTGTTGACCACACCATGACTCCCCAATCGGGAAAGAATATAGGACTCCCTCCCCTTTTCGAGCGCCTCGGAAATGGCGCTTTTTCGGGCGGCCGCGAGGTCCCCTCCGGAAACACGAGCAGTCCCCAGCGCCAGGATACCTGTTTTCTCGCCGCCCGGAGAGCCGGCGCTGCCGGCAAAAGCGGGAAAAAAACAGAGCACCACCGCCAATACGGCCGGAACGATCCACGCATGTCCATTTACGTTCATGTATGTTTCCGCCGTTCGGGCGGCGCCTCCGGAGATTCCTGAAGAAACTCCACTCAATCAAGCACAATGACGACGCGGCATTTCTGAAGAAGCTGGATGTTTCCGGCAGAGCCCCTCACCTGCTCCGCATCTGCATTGCTGATAACCACGTCGGTCGGCGCCGCTTCCGTCTTCCGTACGCTCTCGAACACGAGAGGGTTTTTCCCAATCCTTTCAACCTTGAGCGCGGAGTCCATATCCTTTATGTAAACCGCGGTGCCCGTTTGAGCGGCAAAGTCCCTGTTCATGTACTCCGGGCCATACACGATCTTTCCCTCTTCGTCCAGGATCCTGGGCACCAATGCGGGTTGGATCTCACACCCCCTGGCGTCCACGATCAACCCCGAGAGGGATTCCTTTTTTTCGGCATTGGATTTGCCGCGCTGGTGAAGCGGGTGAATCGGCTTGATCGATTCCGGCAGCAGGAGATGAAGGACCCCTCCGCTCAAACTGAGGGCCGCGGTCGCTTTCACCCGGCCCCCGTCGTCAAAGGAAACTTCGACAATCCGGGCGTCCTGAAGCACTCTTCTCAATTTTTCACGGGCCCCTTCCCGGTCCGCGAGAAGATGCTCTCCGATCCTTTGTTCGTCGATTCGTAACTGCTCAATCACTCTGAAAAGATTCTCACGGGCTTGCCTACTCGCTTCGCCCTTCGCGATGGCCCGCGCCTGGGCCTTTTCTCCCGCGTCCGGGCGCGCCACTCCCCACCCCACACCCTCCACAATTCGGTTCGTCCAATCCATCCTCCCGATACCGAAATCGGTCACCAGGTTCTGCGCCCAGGTTGTCTGGTCCGGGAGGATCAACGCGCACAAAAGGAAAATGGTAGCTGCGAGAATGCGTGTTCCCATATATCGTTTCAGGCTCCTTGAAATCTATTCCATTCAGAAATCGGCGGTTTTTCACAAGCTCAAAAAAATCAATAGGTTGGGCAGAAGTGTACGGATAGCGCATTGCAAAACCGAATCCATGGATTGGCGCCCAGATGCGGAGAAAACGCCATTTCTGAACGGAAACTTATCCGTACGATTTCGGTTTCGTAGAATGGCCCGAAACCGCTTGCTGCACGATTCGGGCTCTGCGGGATGCGAGCCCTTCTTTTGTTCGACCCCGGAGCGCCAAAATTGTCCCCTCTCCTTTGCCCAGGCGTATATTGGAACAAAACGGGCCAAAGGTCAATACTGCCCCTCGAGGAAACCCTCGATCATTTGCCTCGCCGCCGCCGGATCTTCCGGTGATATCCAAACGAATTCAGGATCCCCGCGGAACCATGTCAGCTGACGCTTGGCATAGCGCCGCGTGTCCCTCTTGAGAAAATACAAGGCTTCTTCCAGAGTCCATTGACCTCTCAGGTAGTTCGCCACATGCCGGTACCCGATCGATTTCATGGACTTCAGTTCAGGCGAGTACCCTTTTGCGAGCAGGGCTTCGACTTCCGGGACCAGTCCGCCCTCTATCATCTGGATGGCCCTGCGATCAATCCGTCCGTACAGAGATTCCCTGTTCACATCAAGGCAGAGCTTGAGGGCGTCAAGAGGCCGGTCCCCGAAAGCGTGCTCCCGGCTCAGCTCGGAAGGCCGTCTCCCCGTCGAAAAGAGGATCTCCAGTGCCCGCACGATTCTTACTTCGTCGTGCGGGTGGATGCGCTCAGCGGAGCCCGAGTCCAGCAGCCGAAGCTTCTCGTGGAGAATCTGTACCCCGCATGTTCGGCACGCTCGCCACAAAAACGCACGGAGGCCTCCGTCCGACGGCGGAACGTCGAACAGGCCCCCCATCAGGGCTTTCAGGTAAAGACCGGTTCCTCCTACTACGAGGCACGCACGGCCTCTCGCCCGGATATCCCTGATCACCGGGAGCGCCCTGGCCCGGTACATGCCCGCATTGAACTCCTCGTCCGGATTCACCACATCCAGCAAGTGATGGGGGACGCCTTTTCTTTCCTCGATGGAGGGTTTCGCCGTGCCCACGTCCATACCCCGATACGCCTGCATTGAATCCGCGTTGACGATTTCGCCCCCCAAACGGAGGGCCAGTTCCACGCTCAACCGGGTCTTGCCGCCGGCCGTGGGTCCGGCGATGATCACCACTTTCGGAATCGCGCTCATGGGATCCTTCGCTTGGATGTAGGCAAAATTGTTGAAAAATGCTTCCACCTGACACGGACCTCGAATTCAAGGTGATCTCGCCCGAGGCGGTTTAACCGGAGCAACCCATGGAAGTATTTCGAGGATTAAGCCCCCCGACGGTGCCGGGGCTCGGGAAACCTGGTATCCGCCCGCAGGGTGAAGGCTGAGCAGCATTTATAGTGCCAAGAAAAAAGCGTCTTTCAAAGTTCTCCGGGTCTTCCGGCGATTTCCGGTCCTAAACGACCCGTTTGAACATTTTCTGGATTTCGTAGTAGGTGAGATGCCTGGATACAGGCCTTCCATGGGGACAGTTCGCGGGCAAATCCGTTTCCTCCAGCCGGATCAGGAGGTCGGACATTTCCTCCCGGGAAAGGCGTTTCCCAGCACGCACCGAGCCGTGACAAGCCATGACCGTAAGCACCCTGTCGAGGACCTCCCCTTCTCCCGAACCGCTCTTGTCCATCTCGGCGACAAGCTCCGGGACCAAGACATCCCAGCGGATGTGACTGAGAATCGCGGGAACCGAGCGGAGGAGAAACGTATTCCCCCCGAAGTGATCCAGTTCGATCCCCATCCCGGCGAGATCCTCCGCCCTCTCCAGGGCCACCCGCTTCTCTCTCAGGGTCAATTCCAGCTCTTGCGGGACCAGGAGCATCTGAATCTCCATCCTGGAATTCGCCGCCCCCTTCTTCAATTGCTCATAGACAATCCGCTCGTGGGCCGCATGCTGGTCCACCATTTTGAGACCCTTCTCGTCCTCGCAGAGGATATAGGTGTCATGGAGCTGGCCGATTACATGAGGCGAATCCCGCACCATGGGAGCCTCCCGCGGGGCCGCCTCCGGCCCCTCCATGGACAGACGGCTCGTCCCCCGATAGGGTTCGGGAACCTCTTTTGCGGGGAAAGCCGTCATCTCTTTTCCCTCGGGATAACGCCCAGGCCGCCCGGCAACCCTTCCGCCTCCCCCCAAGGCCTTTTCCACGGTTGCCTCAATGCCCCTGAAAACCTCTTTGTCCTCGTGAAATCTCACCTCCTGTTTCGTGGGGTGAACATTCACGTCCACGAGATCCGGGGCAATCTCCAGAAAGATGACCGCCTGAGGATACCGTCCTTTCATTAGCCGCTGGCCGTATCCTTCCGCCACAGCCTTGGTGAGGAAACGATCCCGGATATTCCGCCCATTTACGTACACAAAAAGGCGGTCCGCCCGGGACCTGGCGAATTCCCCGGGTGCCGCAAACACCCGCACGGTAAATCCTGCGTGTTCCTCCTCCGCCTCTTTCATGGCCTCGGCGATCCTGCGTCCCAAGAGCACTGAAAGCCTGGACCGATACTCCCTTGCAGCAGGCAGACGGCAAACGGTTTTTCCGCCTTCCTCCAGCACAAACCCCACTTCGCACCGCGGAACCGAAGCCCTGTAAACCGCATCCACAATGTAGTCCATTTCCGTCCGGGCCGCCTTCAGGAACTTCCGGCGAACCGGGGTATTGTAAAAGACATCTTCCACTTCCACGATCGTGCCGGGAGGTGTTCCCGCCTCTTCGATACCCAGGAGCTTGCCTCCCGCTATGCGGAGCCGGTATCCCGCCACGTGCTCTTTTGTCCGGGTGGTCAACGTCATTCTGGACACCGAGGCGATGCTCGGAAGGGCCTCTCCGCGAAATCCCAGGGAGCGGACGGAGAAGAGATCCTCGGTTTCCCGGATCTTGCTCGTTGCGTGACGTTCCGTACAGAGGAGCAGGTCGTCTCTGGTCATCCCCGTCCCGTTGTCGGAAACCCGCACCATGGCCTTTCCGCCCTTTTCAATGCGAATCGATATGCGGTCGGCACCGGCGTCCACGGCGTTGTCGAGAAGTTCCCGGACCACGCACGCCGGTCTCTCGATCACTTCACCGGCCGCGATCTGGGAGGCCACCTTTTCGGGAAGCACACGAATGACACTCATGACTTGTGAAGATTTCGAGCCTGCGGAAAACGGCTGGAAACCGGCGATCTCTTTCGAAATCGGCTCGCCCACCTTCTTTTCTTTTTGAGCATCCCCAGTCGATCCCTTCCCATGGGATCCAGGAGAAGGCAGGGAGATACGGAAGGTCTTTTCAGGAAATCCTGAACCAAGATGCAGGATGCTTCCACCATGGAGGATAGATGCTCGGCAAAACCGGTGCTCCCACCCTTCCATTCCGGGAAAAAGAAGTCTCTTGTGGTATAGAAGCGGTCGGAAAACCTGACCGTCCCCATGTAGATGCGCTTCTTGGTCTTGAATCCGTTTCCACGTTTTCCGACAATAGTGTTCAGGAGCTCGTCGCACACGTCATGATCCATGTCCAGAACGGCACGAGCCACGCCGGTGTAGTGGGGTCCCGCGGCGTAGTCGGCTCTGAGCTCCCAGTAAAGATGCCCCATTTTGCCCTTTCCCGGGAATGAATCCATCAAGTCGGGTACGAAGAAGTTGTGGGCCACCACGTCTGCGGCCAGATGGGAGAGAAATCCGAGGGCATAGGCCCTCTCCCGGTCGCAGTTCGCCTGTTCAAGAAACTTGAAACCCCCTCTCCAGTTGTGAAGATGCACGCGTTTGGGGTTCTGTCGTCCCTTTCCGATAAAGAAATCCGCGGAAAGGCAGCCGTACAAATACTCGAACGGGAAAGAGGTTATCAGCCCGGAGACGGCCGGAAGGAACGCGCCGGCGTTGCTCAACGCGGTCAGCGCCGTGATCGTGTGCACTCCGGGGCCCCAGGCATGTGCCGTTGCCGCAAAAACGGCCTCCAAGGCCGCCGCGATGATCCCGATAAAAACCCAACGAATTCCTCTAATTGTCATCAATGCCTTCCTTCCGGTCCGCGGGTCTCCGGCGGTCCGGCGCAGTTCGATGTTGTCGCCCAAGCCGGCTCCTCTTTCTTTATGAGACACCCGAAAAATAATCGATCTCGTCTCAAAATCAAGGCGGACAAACCGCCTGAACCGGGTTCACCACGGGAAAAATACCGTGTCGTTCCTCACAGGTCAAGATCGGTATCCGCCGCCATCACGGTGATTTTGTTCTTGTTCATATGGATAATTTTATCGATTAGTTGCAGAAA
>CAYVUX010000248.1:0-5886 GCA_964455075.1 uncultured Desulfobacteraceae bacterium
ACCTCTAAGAACATTCCCTGCGATGACCAGGCGCTGTACCTCCGAGGTGCCTTCCCCGATCTCCAAAAGCTTCTGATCCCGGTAGAAACGCTCGATGTCATATTCCTTCATGAGGCCGTATCCGCCATGGAGCTGGACCGCATGGTTGGCACAGCGATACATGACCTCCGAGCAGTAAAGTTTGGCCATGGCGGCTTCCTTGGAAAAGGCCTTGTCATTGTCCCGAAGCCAGCAGGCCTTGTAGAGAATTAGACGGGCGCACTCGATTTCAAGGGCCATGTCGGCCAGTTTGAACGCGTTCACCTGGAAATTCGATATGGGTTTTCCGAACTGTTCCCTCTCCTTCGCGTATTTAAGGGCCATTTCAAAACAGCCCTGCGCTCCGCCCAGTCCCATGGCTCCAATAGAAAGGCGGCCCCCGTCCAGGGTCTGCATCATCTGATGAAAGCCGTGACCCCTTGGCCCCAACAGGTTCTCCTCTGGAACCCTGCAATCGTCGAAGTAGAGTTCACTCGTATTGGAGGCCCTCCACATCATCTTTCCGTGCATCACTTTGGCTTCGTAACCTGGAGCTCCCTGCTCCACGAGAATGCAGGAAAGCTCCGGCCTCGCATCCTCCCGCGTCCCGGTGCGGCAGAGCACGGTGACCCCCGCCGTGATATCGGTAGAGGCATTTGTAATAAAAATCTTGCTTCCGTTGAGCACCCAATGGCCGCCTTCCAGCACCGCCGTGGTCTTGGAATTGCTCGCGTCCGAGCCTGCGTTCGGTTCGGTAAGGCCGAAACCCCACAGGGTCTCTCCGCTGCAGAGTTTGGGCAGGTATTTCTGCTTCTGGTCCTCGCTTCCAAAATAGTAAAGCGGGCCGATTCCCAGCGAATTTCCCGCCGCCACCGTAGCTGCATGAGAGCCGTCCACCCTGGCGATCTCCTCGGTGGCAATGATGTAGGAGACGTAATCCATGCCCTGCCCGCCGTACTTCTCCGAGACAAACATGCCGAAAAGGCCAAGGTCCGCCATCTTCTTCATGGTGTCGTGGGAAAACTCCTCTTTTTCGTCCAGGTCCCGAGCGACGGGCTTTATCTCCTTTTCCGCGAAATCACGTACGGAATTTCGCAGAATTTCCTGTTCCATCGAAAGGCTGAAGTCCATGATCACTCCTCAAAGCTGCGTCAGAAACTCTTCGATTTCCGGATGGAAAACGATCCGAGCCGAACGCTTTTCTCCGATCTCAAGCATGGCCCTATATATGGCACAAGCGGAAACGTTGTCAATTGCAAATTGGCCTCCCCGTTCCCCTCTCACAAAGATACCTTCCGGGGACCGGCAAGTCCAGGGCCGGAAGGGCGCCCGCTCGGAAGCCGAAAAACCCCCTCTCTGCGGGACCGGCCTGCAGCGGGATGAGGTGAGCCAACCACGGCCGCATGGAAACTAGCTGATCACCAGCGTCATTTGCCTTACATTCACCTCCGGATCCAGCTTTGTACAGAGTCTTTTCACCTCCCTTCTTTTTTCCGGTCCGTTTTCTTTGAAGGAAATGATGACTTCCTTCACCTTTCCCCCCCGAAGCATCTCTTCGAGTTCCTTTCGTCCGCCGAACACCGTGTACCCCTTTATTTTTCTTCCCCGGATGTTTGGGTTGTCGTCTATGAACCCAAGGGGATAGAGACCCAGGGCATCGTTGGTCTCGATCTCCTTCAGCGTCATCTGCCCCCCTACTCCCGCACCGTAAATGAGACACGGCTTTCCCTTTCGGTTTCCCATTGCTATCCCTTCCTCCATAAGTCGGAAGGACAACCGGGAAAGCGAAACAAAAATCAGCATGAGGCCCCAGTAAATGCCAAAGACCGCCCGGGAGAAACTCTGAAATCGATACATGCCGAGCAGGATGAGTACGCAAAGTACCGTGCCCGCGGTCACGGCCTTGATGTATCCGATGAGATCCCGGATGCTGGTGCTGGCCCAGATTCCGCTGTAAACTCCAAAGACATGGAAGCAGAGAATCTGGCAGGCGATGAGGATGGGGAGCGACTTGAGAAAGAAATCGAAATTGGGACCGATGACCCCTTCAAATCGAAGCAGGTAGGCCGCGTAATAGGCCACCACAATCAGGATAAGGTCCAAGAGGACCTCAAACAGTCTTCTTCTGTAGGTGACTTCGACAAGTACCGGTGTCAGCACCCCCGCCCCTTCCTGGGACAGGATGGACTTCTCCGGGTACACCTTGACCTTTGCCAGGTAGAGCCAAAAAAAACACACGAAAAGAAGGAACAGGGCAATGACAACCAGGAGGGGCCCCGGGCTGAAATGGCGCACGCCCAGTGCGATCATCCCCGACACCATCGAAAACCCGTAAAGAACCATGACCGCCTTTTTCTCCGAAAATCCGATGGCCACCATCCGGTGGGAGGAGTGATCCCGGCCTCCCTCGCTGATTCGGCGGCGGAACAACTTGCGCATGAGGCTTACGAATCCGGTATCCAGTATGGGAATAAACACGATGAGAATCGGGATCGCGATAACCGACAGCAGATGAATGATTTTCCCCTCTCCCGCGCCAGCAGACCCGCTGATCATGGTCATACAAGCGAGGACGAAACCGATAAAGAGGCTTCCCGCATCTCCCATGAATATGGAGGCAGGGTAAAAATTGTACACGAGAAAACCCAGCGTCGCCCCAAGGTATGCCGCAGCGGGAATCAGCACCAAGCCTCCCGGGGAAAACGAGGAAGGGTTCAGATAAAGCGTCAGGCAAACGAAGCCGGCGGCAATAAAGGCAATGCCTGCGGACAGGCCGTCCATATTGTCCAGAAGGTTGAACGCGTTGGTGATGCCCACGATCCACAGAATGGAAAGGAAAAGGTCGATGGTCTCCGAGTCCACCCATCCCAGACGAAAGCCCAGGGACACCAGAATCGACGCGGCGATGATCTGACCGCCGAGCTTGTGCTGCGGTCCGATGTTCACCATATCGTCCACAAGACCCAGCACAAATATCCCCGTGGCGCAGAGGATGACCGGAAGGTAAGGAGCTCCGTAGGCGGACCACCCCGCAAGCCATGCCGAAAGCACCCAGGTGGCCGCAAAAGCGGCAAAAATGGCTCCGCCTCCCAAAAGGGCGGTCTCCTTGCTGTGCCAACGGTCGTCCTTGGGTACGGCCACCCTGCCGAGGGAGACGGCCGTCTTTCTCATCAGGGGGGTCAACACCAGCGACAGCGCAAGGCTGCTCAGAAAAATTGCAAGAAAATGCTTCAAAGGGAGGATGTCCATGATTCCCTCGCTGCATCGAAGAGATGATCGCGTCCGTTTTTCATAGCGGGAAGACCTTTGAGGTCGAAATTTTGTCCCCAAAGAGACCTTTGCAAAACCCCTTTTTTTCTTCGCACCCTAAGAGGGTGCTCAGGACCCGCCCGAAGGGTGGGGAGTCCGAGCAAAGCGACGACAAAACAAGGAGTTGTGCGTCCCGTCCGTAGGACGGGAACAAGGAACTCCGATGTTTGACGCCTACTTGTCCCGTCAAAGACGGGGGATTGCGGAAAAGGGCCATTTATGGATGGAAACTCGCTAGGTCTCCACCCGCATCAAGAGGTAAGAGCCCGTAAAGAAGAACACGGCATTGGCGAGCCACGCGGACAAACCCGCCGGCAGCACTCCTGAAATACCGAAGGATCTCGAGAAACCGAAAATGAGGAGATAGAAGAAACAGGCCACCACCCCCAGTGAAACCGCCACAGGGGTGCCTCCCCTCTTGATTGCGAGTCCTATGGGAATTCCCACCAGAACCATCACGAGGTTGATCAACGGGAACGCCAATTTGACGTGCATATCCACCATGTATCTTGTGGCGTCGTACCCTTCGCGCCGAATGGTCCTGGCATATCTTTTGAGCTCCCAATATCCCATCTCCTCGGGTTCCTTGACGACTTTGGAGAAAGATTCGGGAGTCACTTGGAGATCCAGGTGAATCTCTTCGAAGGGCTCCAGGTCGTACTCCCCCTCTGCCGAAGTTCGTTGGATAATACCTTCGTGAAACTTCCAACCCGCGCCGGTCCACACGCCTTTTCTGGCGTCTATTTTCTTGGAAAGGCGAAAGGACTTATCGAAGAGATAGATGCTGACATCCTCCATCAAGCCCTTTTCAGGGTCGAAATGTTTGATCCAGTAGATCGAGTCCTTCCCTTTGTACCAGACATGCGTCTTGCCGTAGAGGCGTGTGGCGTCCTTTTTTTTTACTTCCGCATTCCAAATGGCATTGCTTTTCGAGCTTGCATAAGGAACGACAAGTTCCGAGAACAAAAAGACGGCAACCGACATCAAAAATGAAAGCAAGATCACGGGCCGTGCAATCTGCAGCACATTGATTCCGCAGGCTTTCATGGCCATGATCTCCCGGTCTTTCTCCATGAATCGAAACATGACCACCGCCGCCAGCATGCAAGCCACCGGCGTCATCTGGATCATGATATAGGGGGTCTTGTAGAACAGAAACGCGAAAAGGGCCGATCCGGGAGCCTCGGCCTCGATAAAATTGTCAATTTTCTGAATGAAATCGATGACGAGATATATACAGAGAAACGTCAGGAAGAACAGTCCAAAAAGCTTCAAGAATTCCCTGACCAGGTATTTCGACAAGGTTTTCATGGCCTTACCGAGTCCTCCCTCCAGGCTCGAAGAGAAAGAGAAACCCCAGGGGACGTTCCCGAGCCGCACGCCGAAACAGAAACACCCCTGCGGCGACAAGAAACGCATCGGGGATCCAAACTCCTGCGGCGGGCGAAACCGCGCCCGTTTCACACAGGCTTCTCATGGCGGCCACGCAAATGTAGTAGACAAGAAAGACCACCAGGCTCACACCGATCCCTGCCGACCGGCCACCCGCTCTCATCTGAGCTCCCAGGGGAACTCCGATAACGCCCATGAGAAATACGGCCACGGGAAAAGCGAACTTCTCCATCAATTCAATCATTATCTCATTACGGCGCATCTTCCCTGCGGCCCCCCGATCATCCAATTCTCCGGCCAGTTCGCGGACACTCATTTCCTTGGGATCTTTCTTTCGCGAGGCGAGCGCGGCCATGATGTCCTCAAGCCCGATATTCAGGTCATACCTCTTGAACTCAATGGCCCTTGCCGAATCAAGGTCTTTGTCCACATTGAAAATGGTTCCATCGGAGAAGTGCAGTACGATACTTCTCTTTTTGGGCTGAGGGACCACGCGCCCGTGTTCAGCGATTATCGTATTGGTCGCCTGGCTGTCTCGCCTGTCCACAACAAAAATGTCTTCCATGACCCGTTCGCGACTGGAGAAGCTTTTCACGTAGAAGACCACATTATCAAAGGGCTCGCAGAATACCCGTTCCTTTATCCCCAGATCGGCCTTTGACTCTCCAATTTGAAAAATCAAATCCTTGAAGGAACGGTTTCCCCAGGGCACCGCAATCATCCCCACCGAGGTCGAAATCACCAGGCCTGCGAGGGAAAACACCAGAACCGGCGGCAGCATCTGGTAGAGACTGATTCCCGAGGACTTCATCGCAATGATTTCGCTGTCCGCCGACAGGCGGAGGAAGCTCACCACCACCGCCATCAGGCCGGCCGCCGGCAGCGCAAAGCTCACCACATCGGGCAGCAAATAGAGAATCATTCTCGCTACATGGCCCGTATATACCCCGCGGTTTACAATCAGCTCGGTGACGGAAAGCATTTCCGTGGCAAGAATGACGAATACGGCCACGAATAGACTGGCCAGGAAGGTGGGCCAGATTTCCCTGCTAATGTATTTGTGAAGCGTAATCTTCATGGCTCTTTCATGACCCAAAAAAATATTGAATCATTTGTAACACTTTAGCTCTTTGAAAAGCTATGCTGCCAAATCGAGTTGACATTCTT
>CAYVUX010000249.1:0-5863 GCA_964455075.1 uncultured Desulfobacteraceae bacterium
GACCACTGTGGGCTACGGGGCAAGCTTTCAGGGAATCGCCGCCCTGCTCGGCATGCTCAATTCCTGCGCGTCCGGGGTGACGGTTGTGAATATCGATAACGGCTTCGGGGCAGGCTACGCCGCGAGTCTCATAAACAAGGTTTGAGCTCGGTTGCAGGCAAATCTCGCTCGCAAGAGAATCTTTCCCGGGCCATTGGGTGCGCGACACAAAGCGGGCCTGAATAAGCGCGCCCCATGAGGCCGCAACCACATGGCGCGCTAAAGGGGGGGTGAGACCTTTGCGAAACCCGAACAAGTTTTTGCTGTTGCACTCGCAAAGTGTAATAGGCGTCATGCCGGACCCCGATCCGGCATCCAGTCCACCTAACGATTTGAATCCACTAAATTTTTCGAGTTGAACCCGGGGATGATGGAAAAATGGCATGAATAACTTCTACGATTGAGTAACGGTTTTCGTCAGAAATGGGGCTGTGCAAAGCTCTCTTTTAACCTGCGGCGTATCCGGGAAGCCCTGGCTTTCAAAGCGGGCACTTGCGCACACTTGGACTCGCTCCAGCAGGGGATTAGGGTGTTGTTCTGAAACAGGGGCTCCGATGCGATATCGTATCTGGAATGCGCCCGGGCGTTTTCCCAGAGCGAAGTATGAGGGATGGGGGAGTATTCAGCAAGGTAGGGAGATACCCCGACTGCCTCCACCAATTCGATGGTCTTGAGCACAGAGGCAATGGGTTGTCCCGGAAGACCTATGAGGATATATGCTCCCACCTGATCGGACCTGTATCCGGCCTTTAACAAGTTGTTTGCCGCCGCCTCGAATTCGCCCTCCGCAAGTTTTCGGTCCAGTCCGCCGCGAGAGGGAAAATCCGAGTGCTCCAGACCCAGGCGAATGGTCTGGAAACCGCTTCGAAAAAGGAGCTTTGCCATGTCTGCCGAGATCTCTTTGGCGTGCACGCCGTTCGGGGTGTGGAACCTCAGCGCTGCGTTCAGCCTGGAAAGGCCCCTGAGAAGCCGCATCAAGCGGTCATCCGGACGCGCCAGCAACGCATCGTCGTAAAAGGCGAAGTCGCGTACACCGAATTCCCTGTTCCAGTAAAGGATCTCTTCAAGAACATCCTTTGCAAGACGGCGGCTTCTGTCCGGATTGAGAAACGACGAGGCGCAATATTGGCATCGATACGGGCATCCGGTCGAACTCTGAAGGCATACATAATCAGTTTGGGTGAGCAAGTCGAACGCGGGGTAGGGGTGATGGACAGGATTTGAGGGAGGCTTGGGGCGGGGAACGCCCAGACTGGAAAGTGCGTCCGGTATTTTTTCGGGGTGCCGGTCCATCAGGATGCGATCCGCCCCGGAGGTTCTGAGGGCATGCTCATAGCACAGCCTTGCATAAAGACCGCCCAGGAGCACCGGAACATCCGGATGATGCCTTTTCACCACCTGGATGGTCTCCCTGACACCCGGATACCAGTATGTCATCAAAGAAGTGACCAGCACTGCGGACGGCCTGGGAGCCTTGCGCAGTTCCTGTTCCAAGGCGTCCACGGTGAGTCCGTAACGACTGTAGGGCCTCTGGATGTGGCTCAGCGCCGATGGAGAAGGAACGGGGTGTTTCCAGAATTTCCCGGTACCGTAAGCGTCGCGCCGGGGAGGCGTGGCGCCCGGGGAGGATTGCATAGCCGGGTGGTGAACATCCAGGCAGTCAATCAAATGGACACGATATCCACGATTTCTCAGGTGCGCGGCGATGTGGAGGAGCCCCAATGGCTTGGCCCACAGGTCATACGCGGCAAAGTCGTGTATCCAGGGGTTGATGAGCAAAAGGCTTGGTTCCATATCGCCGGTGCGGAGGGCGGAAGATGAAGGCGCTGATACAAAGGGTAAAGGAGTCCAGAGTGGAAGTCAAGGGAGAGACGGTAGGCGCCATCCAGGGCGGGCTCTTGATTTTCCTGGGCGTGGGCCGGGGCGATTCGGAAAAGGATTGTGCGTACCTGGCCCGCAAAATCGCCAACCTGAGGGTCTTTTCCGATGAAAAGGACCAGATGAATTTGTCTCTTCTCGAAACGGGAGGGTCGGCGCTGGTGGTCTCACAGTTCACCCTGATGGGAGATTGCCAAAAAGGCCGAAGACCGTCATTTTCAAAGGCCGCAAAGCCGGAGGCGGCCAAGGTCCTCTACGAGGAATTTGTCAAGCTTCTGATAGAGATGGGCGTCCCGGTGGCCACGGGAAGATTTCAAGAGATGATGGAGGTCTGTTTGATCAATGACGGACCGGTCACCCTGATTGTCGACAGCGATAAAGGAGGCTGAAAAGCGTTTAGAGGGCGGATAGGCGAGGGCCGAGTGGTTGTTTTTCGGCAAACCTTGTGCTAATAAATGCCCGTCCACAGTAGCGTGCAATAGCAGGAAGGATATGAATCCGCGGCCGAAGCCGTTCCTGAAGAAGCGCTTCTGAAACTCCTGTAGGAGCGGGCTTGCCCGCGAACCCGGCCTCCGGCACGGTCTCCCCCCAAGGAATTCCGCCGTTTGACGCTGACCTGTCCCGACGAAGACGGGGGATTGCGGAAAAAGGCCATTTCCGATTAGGACATAGGCCCTTATTTATGGATGGAAACTATCGAAATCGAAAAGATAAGAGGCGGCCTGGACCGGACATGGAAATTCTGAAGTCGATTTCGATCCCGATAGCGATTTCGATACGGATGAAACCGGAGGCCAGCCCGAGGGCTGGCGTCTGTGCACCCCTACGGGTGAGAAAAATGCCGACCCACTCCCATGGAGAATGTTGAAAAGGAGAAACCCATGCAAATCAGCATCAGAAAAGCGGACCCGAGTCAAATGAAGCCCAAACCTGCGGATGAATCAAAACTCGGGTTCGGCGACATCTCAACGGATCATATGTTTGTTATGGACTACAATGACGAAAAGGGCTGGTTTAATCCACGCATCGAGCCTTACGGACCCATACCGATCGACCCCGCAGCGATGGCTCTTCATTACGGGCAGGAGATTTTCGAGGGCCTCAAGGGCTACCGGGGAAAGGACGGGGGAGTCTATCTGTTCCGGGCGCGGGACAACTATTTGAGGCTCAACCGTTCTGCAAAGAGGTTGTGCATGCCGGAGGTGGATGTCGATCTGGCCATGGAAGCCACGAAAAAGCTCATTCTCCTGGACAAGGACTGGATCCCGTCAAGCGAAGGCACGTCCCTCTATATTCGTCCGGCGATGTTTGCTTCGGAGCCGCATCTGGGAGTCCGGCCCGCCAAGGAGTACATCTTTTTTGTCATTATCGGTCCTGTGGGTGCGTACTACAAGGAAGGGCTGAATCCGGTCAAGATCTATGTGGAGTCCGATTTCATCCGGGCGGCCGTGGGCGGAACCGGCGACATCAAGACTGCAGGAAACTATGCCGCCAGCCTGCTGGCTGCCGAAAAGGCCAAGGAGAAGCATTTCACCCAGGTCCTGTGGCTGGATGCCGCAGAGAGAAAGTACGTGGAGGAGGTGGGCACGATGAACATGTTCTTCGTAATCGACGACGAAGTTATTACCGCTCCTCTCACGGGAAGCATCCTGCCGGGTATCACAAGGGATTCCGTGATAAGGCTTATCAAAGACTGGGGCATGAAGCTCTCGGAGCGCTCCCTGGGCATCGAGGAGGTTATTGAGGCCGCCGGAAACGGCCGGCTGAAGGAGGCGTTCGGCACCGGCACCGCGGCTGTCATATCCCCGGTGGGCCAGATCACCTACAAGGGGCGTGATCACGTGGTGGCAGGCGGGAAGATGGGAGAGCTGTCCCAGAGGCTTTACCACGAGATCGTGGCCATCCAGTACGCAGCGAAGCCCGACCCCTACGGGTGGGTCGAACGGATCGATGCATGAAATGGAGTGTTCCATGATCCCCACCATTGAGTGGCACGAGAGCGGCGTCCGGATGTTGGACCAAAGAAAGCTGCCCCTTTGTGTAGAGTGGTTTACCTGCAGGGGGTACAAGGACGTCATTAAGGCCATCCGCAAAATGGTCATCCGCGGAGCGCCTGCCATCGGGGTGGCCGCGGCCATGGGCATGGCCATGGCCGCGGCCCGAATTCGGGCCCGGAGCCATGACGAGTTCATGAGGCAACTTCGGGCGATTGCGCGGGAAATGGTCCTTGCGAGGCCCACGGCGGTCAACCTCCAGTGGGCTGCAGAAAGGATGCTCCGGGTTGCGGAGAATGCTCCCGGCCGCAAAGTGGCGGAACAGCGTACCGTGCTCAGGGAGGAAGCGCAGAAGATCCTCGAAGAGGACATCGAAATAAACCAGAGGATTGGGGAGCACGGTCAAGAGCTCCTTCCGGAGGCATGCACGGTGCTTACACACTGCAACGCGGGTTCCCTGGCCACAGCAGGATACGGCACGGCCCTGGGAGTTATTCGGGCGGCTCACCAAAAAGGAAAGAGGGTCGAGGTTATTGCGGATGAAACGAGACCATGGCTCCAGGGTCTTCGTCTGACGGCTTTTGAACTGATGGAGGAAGGTATTCCGGTTTCGGTGATCGTAGACAGCGCGGCGGGCTCCCTCATGAGAAGAGGCAGAATTGATCTCGTCATTACCGGCGCGGACAGGGTTGCGTCCAATGGGGACGTGGCAAATAAGATCGGAACGTATCCCCTGGCCGTTCTGGCCAGAACCCACGGAATTCCTTTTTATGTGGCGGCACCTCTCTCTACCATTGACCCTGCCCTCAAAACCGGGGATGAGATCCCTGTGGAGGAGAGGGCCCCGGAGGAGATCTTAAAAATGGGCAGACGCGAGATGGGGCCCCCCGGGGTTCGGGCCATAAACCCGGCCTTCGACATCACCCCCGGGGAGTATGTGACGGCAATCATTACCGAGAAAGGGCTGGCGGGGCCTCCATACCGGGAAGGGATCCGGAGACTCCGGGAATCGAGGTCCGGATAAAAGCGCGCCGTTTATTGCTTGACCTGAAGGTTCTCATGAAATAGACTAAATATTTCAAAATGAAAGGCTTCGTCGGTATTTTCCGGAAAGCCGGGGATGCGGGAGCCGAAGGAAAGGAGTTGGGAACTTCAAGACGGCAAGTGGATAACGTGCCCTTGGAATAAGGGCGCAAGAGCGTTTCCGGGATGCAACCATCTCTTTTCGGCGGCAGGAATTGAGCCCGGAGAGGAGAAGTTCGTGCGCGGAAACGAAGGAAGAGGTGGTCTGGTACATTGAATTCATTGTTGGACCTTGTACTCATAGATCTGTACGAGTGCGAGCACCAAAGGCTGGTGGACGCCGGTCTGATTCGAAAGGGCATGCTGAAGGCCGCCGAAGTGATGGGTGCAGAAATCGTCGGGGATTCTTTTCACACATTCAAGCCATGGGGCGTAAGTGGAACGGTTACCATTGCAGAGTCTCACCTTGCCGTTCACACTTGGCCCGAGTACGATTTCGCGGCCGTTACCTTCGAGACCTGCGGGGACTGCATGAACCACAAGAAAGCATTCGATTATGTGGTGGATTTTTTCAGATCCCGGTCCCCCAAGATCAGCTACCACAAACGGGGTTTTATGGATTTTGCGGACGCAGGGTTGAAATACAAGCAGGTTGTTGGCTGAAGCCGCATATCTGACGACCGCGTTTATCCGGTTAGCAAGCCCAATCAAACGCTCGATCTCACGTCCCGAAGGATTCCCTTCCGGCAAGACGCGCACGTATGCGAACAGATCGCGGCTGCATATTGACCTCACCGCAACGAGTACCCCCTCACGGGTTCAACCCGCTTTTCCGCCGATATTCCTCCTGAAGAAAACCCTCTCACCCTCCCGCAGGAGCAGGCCTGCCCGCCAACCGTATGTCAGCGGGCCGGAGAGTATTCGCGGCT
>CAYVUX010000250.1:0-5847 GCA_964455075.1 uncultured Desulfobacteraceae bacterium
TCGTCTTTATCATCGATGCCTTCAAAGAAGTCCGCGCTTCCACCCACCGGATAGGTGATCAACGAATACAGATAGAGATTGGTGTGATCGAGTTCACTGTCCTCGGGTGTGACTGTAGTGGATGATCGGAGAAAGACGGAAAGGCAAGTGAGAGACGAAATGTCTCAGTCGTTTCTTCTTCACGATCCGCATCAAAATGCCCTGCACCGGAGATCAGATGAATGTTCTCTGCTCGAAAGATGTGCTGCATCTCAGCAAGATACCCTTCCTCATCCATCCGATCCATAACATCCAAATTGGCCGGAACCGGAGGAGAAGGGGGGATGGGTTGAAGAAAATCCACATTGAATCCAGGTAGCTCCGGATGAGAGCGTTTTTCGGGTCCAAGGATGTGGCGATCTCGATTTCCGATCTTCCCTCATGCAGGCCGCCCTGACGAATTTTCGCCAAACCGAGACCCAGACGCGGCAAAGGATCTCCCTGGTCCAGCCGAATGGCTGTACTGAACGCCTCCAGGGCATCTTGGATCTTCAGCTGGCAAAGACAGGCAAATCCGAGAACGGTCTGGGTTCGAGCGAGCTTCGGGCGTATACGCACGGCTTTCTGAGAATTCTCCAGTGACTCGTCCAGATGACCCAGCGACAACCGGATGTCCGGCGGGGGAGTTCGAACGCCGCGGGCGGTGAACAGCAAATCCAGCCCAATATCTTGCTCGAGTCCGGAACCACCGGGAGTGACGCTGAATACCGCCCCAAGAACGCCAATCAGCAGACCCGCTATCCATGCCCTGACATGAGAAGACATCCAAGTGTCCCTAAGGACGCTATATGCTACCTGTTTGCAATTCTTGAAAAACCGCGGTGTGGCCGCGAATTGGTCTCAGTTGGGGTATGAGTATTGAAACGGGAACAAAAGGAAACCTCAGCAGGACGCAAGTCCCACCTCACGTTACGCGGAAGGTTGCCGGGAGTTTCATCGCCTTTAGCTCCATCGCTAAGTTATTCAGGCTCTGAATTAAGTTGGCAGCAAACTACTTATACGAGTTTTCTCTAAATAATATTTTATTGAAATGCGCGTTTTCTGTCAATTAAAGAATGGAATCACACGGAGCTCTGGGATATGATAGGGGCAAAGCACCACTGGATCTTCCCGGACTCGGGACGTTTTTACCTTTCCGAGCTATCCCTCTGCCAACACTTGGATTTGCGACATAATGCCCCGACTTTGCCCTTGAAGCCTAACGCAAAATCGCCTATAGTCCCGACCCGGAAAGGAGTTTTCTCATCACCTCGCCTCTCATGCAAGTGGACGAAATCAAAAAGGTGCTCATTCTCGGTGCCGGAACCATGGGGCACCAGATCGGATTTCTGTGCGCCACCCACGGCATGGACGTGGCGCTCTTCGACATCTCGCCCGAGGTCCTGGAATCCGCGAAAAAGCGCACGGCGAAACTCGCCGAACGCTTCGTGAGGCACGGCAAGGCGACGGGGGAGGAGACCGGCGCCGCCCTTGCGCGCATGATTTGGACCACCGCGGCCGAAGAGGCGGCGGCCGAAGCGGACATTGTGAGCGAATCCGTGCCCGAGGACCCGGAGCTCAAGGGCCGCGTGTTCTCCGAGTTCAACGCCCTTTGCCCGGAGCGCACCGTGTTCACCAGCAACACGTCCACCCTTGTCCCGTCCATGTTCGCGGAAGCCGCGGGCAGACCGGAGCGGCTCTGCGCCCTGCACTTCCACGACGTGGCGCTCACCAACGTGGTGGATGTGATGCCCCACCCCGGCACGTCAGAGGAAACCCTGGAGCTCGTGACCGCCTTTGCCGAACGTATAGGCCAGGTCTGTATCGTCCTCAAAAAGGAAAGCTTCGGCTACGTGTTCAACGCCATGCTCTCCGAGTGGTTCAGGTCCGCCCAGAACCTCGCCGCCAACGGGGTGGCCTCCCCCGAGGATGTGGATCGGGCGTGGATGGGCGTAATGCGCGTGTCCGTCGGACCTTTCGGCGTCATGGACACTGTGGGCCTCGACACCGTGTGGAAGATCACGGACTACTGGGCCGAGAAGAACAAGGATCCCCAAGCACGGCGCAACGCGGCGTATATGAAACGCTACGTGGACGCCGGCCGCCTGGGGGTCAAGTCCGGCCGGGGCATCTATTCCTACCCGAATCCGGAATGGAGCCGGCCGGACTTCTTGGGGAAACACGGGAGGTAATCCCGCGGTGACTTCTATCACCCGCCCCTCATTGAGGGCCCTTCTGCCCGACGTATCATTCCGCTGGGATATAAGGTATCACAATGCCCCACCATTCCTGGTCAAGTGATTTCTCTCCGGATTCCTCAGTCGGATTCTTATAGCCCCATATGCTGTATTTTAAATGATCCTCGTTCTTGTAGAGCGAATCATGCTGCCAGAATTCGGATTCTCTTGCCGCGGCGCCGCATCCGGAAAGAAACAGACCCAGTAAAACCAGACCAATTAATCTTTTCATCTCCATATCCTCCTTTTGCGTCCTGTGTGTCAAAAATGTCTGATATCAAACACCTCAAATTAAATACTAACATAATCTGTCCCCATCCTGCATTGGAAAATTGCATGTGCCCGAAAAGCGTTTTTTGAAGGCAACCATTTCGCCTAGGGAACGGGCTCACGGAATAGTATTTGATCTTTCACCATCTTCATGATAATGAAGAAACATCCGTGACAGGCGCCTAGGACAACCGGCGACCGAACCGGACGCCCACGGCCGGCACGGAATGGATGGAATGAAGAGCGAATCGAGTCAACGAAAAGGGTCCTTTCAACGGGGACCTCTTAAAAAGGCGCGCTCCATGAGGGTTTTGTTGGCATTGCTCCTGATGGCAACAGGAGCCTGCAGTCCTCTCGGGCAGATGAGCGGTTCCTCCGGAACGGCTTCCCATAATTTTACCATACAACATCCTGAAGGATGGAAAAAGCTCAATACTCCGAAATATTACATATTGACCAGAGACGGGCCTTTCAAACAGTACATCCTGGCCCAGCAGCGCCCTCTGCACAAACCCTTCAAGCACTCGAGGGGTTTGATGACAAAGAACATGCCCCCCCGGGAGGCGGCTCAAGTAATTGTAGATGAGATCAACGCGGACACATCCATTCAGGATTTCGAGACAGCCGGGATCTTTCCGGTGACGGTAGGTCCTCACCAGGGATTCAGGATCACTTGGTCCTATACGACAAAGAAAGGATACCATTTCCTGGGGGTTTACTACGGCTTCGTCGTTGGAGAGTGTTTTTACAGCCTCAGGTATAACGCGTCTGAAAAATACTACTGCGATGCCGATCTTACCGCGTTTCAAGATGTTTTGAGCAGCTTCACCCTGAAAGCCGCGGATTCGTAGATCCTGAAAATCGCTATCACCGCATCCCGCCTGGATATCCCATCACTTTGAAGAAATGCCCGCGAAAGCAGTATGAGGAAGGGGGGACTTTCCCAAATCCGCAAACGGAAGTGAACCTAGAGGATCGTTGACAGTTGGGAGCCTGGATATTATATTCCACAAGAAGAATGTATTGGGTGGTTTCCCATGAAAGATTTCATCAAGGTTATGAAGGCCCTTTCTGATCCCAACCGGATCAAGATCGTTAAGATGCTTCAGCACAGGACCATGTGTGTCTGCGAGATGCGGGAAGCCCTGCAGGTCTCCCAGCCCACGGTTTCCAAGAACTTGAAAATCCTCGAAAATGCCGGCCTCGTGGACTTCAAGAAAGATGGTCTTTGGGTGGACTACCATCTCACGGACGGGAGCAAATCTCCTTATGTTGCGAGCCTTTTGGGCAATCTTAGGCATTGGCTGGAGAATGAGGCAGAGGTGAAAGAACTTATCGAGAAAATTCCCCATGTCCACCGGGAGGAGGTCTGCAAGAAATAAGATTCTATTTTTTGCCCTTATATATTCTTAAATACGGATATTAGAATTCAGAAAGGCAGTTATGATGAAGGAACGGACCAAAATTCTTATCATTGCACTCACTTTTTTGGCCGCATACTACATTCCCTGGGCAAATGAGAGGATCCGCCAATCGGGTCTTGAGGCCTTCATGATGCTCCAGGAGTACGCCAGGGAACACGTGCTCACATGCCTGATTCCCGCCTTTTTTATTGCAGGAGCCATTGCCGTCTTCGTCTCCCAGGCATCGGTTCTGAAGTATTTCGGGGCTCAGGCGCGCAAAATACTCTCCTATTCCGTGGCATCTGTCTCCGGGACGGTCCTGGCGGTCTGCTCCTGTACGGTGCTTCCTTTGTTTGCAGGGATCTACACCCGCGGCGCCGGAATCGGTCCGGCTACAGCATTTCTCTATTCCGGTCCGGCCGTAAACGTCTTGGCCATCGTGCTTACAGCCAGGATCCTCGGGTGGCAACTGGGCTTGGCCCGAGCCGTCGGGGCGGTGCTCTTTGCCATTTTGACCGGACTTCTTATGGCATTTTTCTTCAGAAAAGACGACGCTGCGCGGACAGCAGGGCAGATCTACCTCCCGGACGAAGGAGAGAACGGCCGGACTCTTACCCAGGAGGCCCTTTTTATGCTGACCCTGGTCCTGATCCTCATCTTTGCGGCCTTTGCAAAACCGGCCCAAGGCTCTACCGGACTCTGGCCTACCATCTTTGCTGCCAAATGGTATATCACAGCCGGGCTTCTCATCATCCTGGGGTTCATGCTCAAAGGCTGGTTCGTCAGAGACGAGAGAGTCGGCTGGGTTCAATCCACCTGGGGATTCATGAAGCAGATCTTTCCCCTGTTGGGAGCAGGCGTGCTGGTGGCCGGTTTCATGCTGGGACGCCCGGGACATCCTGCCTTGATTCCGGAGCATTACATCCAGTCCCTTGTCGGCGGGAATTCTATCTGGGCGAATCTTTTTGCCTCGCTCTCCGGCGCCCTGATGTACTTTGCCACACTGACAGAGGTACCCATTCTTCAGGGTCTGCTAGGGGCCGGGATGGGCAAAGGGCCTGCCCTCAGCCTGCTTCTTGCAGGCCCGGCATTGTCCCTTCCCAACATGCTGGTGATCGGGGGGGTCATGGGGGTGAGGAAGACGGCGGTTTTTTGCTCGATTGTCGTAGTCTTGAGTACCATCGCGGGAATGACCTATGGATGGATAGCAGCATGAATTTACCCCGCGCAGGAGAACGGACCGGACACTGCGCCCTTGGCGTCCCGCGTCAAGCGGCATACAAGACTTTTCCGTGAATAAGGATCGAGGAAATATGGGATGTCACAGGATGATGTAACCCGGATAAGAGTAGGGAATTCCTCCGTGGGCCTTATAGGACTCAACGCTGTCATGGAAGACATGGCCCAAGAGTATGGGGAGAGACCGGATCAGGAAGTCCTTGAAGAACTCCTGAATCGTTTGGGGAAAAGAAATTTTATTCCTGAAACAGCAAAGGAAGAGTATGGGAAGGCCTTTCTCAGGGAGTTCAAGAAATTTTTGGGAAAACCTTTCGAAGAAGATCGCCCGGAAGGTCTGGAGATCAAGGTCCTGGGACCGGGCTGCGCGCAGTGTGATCGGCTTGAACAGGAGATCATGCAAGTGATGACTGAAACCGGGATCGTTGCCGATGTTGAACATGTCCGGAACATCAAGGAGATCGGAAAATACGGCGTGATGGGCACGCCGGCCCTTCTCATTAACGGGAAAGTCAAATCGGTCGGCAGTGTGCCGCCGAGAAATAAGTTGGAGAAATGGCTGAAAGAAGCCCGAAAGTCCTAGTGCGGGCCGGGGATTCGCGCACTCCGAAGTCATGCGCAAAATCGTCTTAGGGCTCACTCAAAAATAAATTCACAGAATTGACGCTCAGATTTGGGTCGGA
>CAYVUX010000251.1:0-5809 GCA_964455075.1 uncultured Desulfobacteraceae bacterium
GAATTCCCCGGATGTCGTTCATGGCCTGGATGCTCCCCGTGCGGGCCTTGTGAAAGACGTTTAAAAGGCGTTGCCCCCGCGCCCCTTCTATTTATACCCGCTCCGGTGTATGGTGTCGAGATGCGTGGGGCCGCAACCTGTCACGGATTCACGAAACAGAAGTGTTTTGTGGTCGAAACTTTCACTCGTGCTGCATTACTATGGGGTACCGGCCCATCGAATCCCAGTTTGTCCGGGAAACCGCATCATGGCACATTTGGGAATCAAGAACCTTCGCGCACACCGTATCGGACCCCTCACCCTGTCGGTAGAAAAGGGAGAGTGCGTGGCCGTTTCAGGACCTTCCGGGGCCGGGAAAACCTTGCTCCTTCGCTCCATCGCCGATCTGGAGCCCCACGAGGGGGAAGCAATCCTCGACGGGGTGCGGAGTTCGGACGTTCCCGCTCCCGAATGGAGACGAAAAGCAGGCATGCTCGCCTCGGAGAGCCACTGGTGGCGGGACACGGTGGGCGAACACTTCAATGCGGTTCCTTCAGACGATTTCGGGCGGCTGGGGTTGACCCCGTCCGTCATGGGGTGGAGGGTGAACAGGCTCTCCACCGGCGAGGAGCAATAAGGAGGCTCCTCAATTGACAGGCATTCCGCTTTTGCCTATTCTCCGTATATCAAATCACCCCGCGGCGCTATCCCATGGAGAAGACCCTGTCCATTTCCAGTTTTGTAAACGTAAGCCGATTTCACATCACCGTGATCGCGGCACTGGGAGTCTTTACCTTCGGGTGGCTTTTCACCGGCCGCTATCCCTGGCTGCTCACGGCCGTGGTCGCCTTTGACTGGTTCATCGTGAACCTCACGAACCGGATCGTGGACATCGAGGAGGATTCGGCCAACCGCATTCCCGGGGCCGCCTTTGCGCTGCGAAACCGCAATCTCTTCCTCGCGGTGCTCTCCGTGATTCTGGTCGCGTCTTTGGCATTTGTTCACTTTTTGAACCCTGCTATCACGCCCCTCCGGGTCCTGGGGCACCTTCTCGGGGTCTTTTACAATTGGCCCCTGCTTCCCGGGGGACGTCGATTGAAGGAGCTCTACTTCTGGAAGAACACGGCCTCCGCCGCAGGGTTCCTGATCACGGTGTTCGGCTACCCCCTGGCCGGCCTGCTGTGGAGCGGCCGGTACCAGGGATTCCCCCCGGGCGTCTCCTGGGGAACGGTTGCGTTTGCAGCGGTCTTTTTCATTCTCTTCGAGGTGAGCTACGAGGTGATCTACGATCTGAGGGACGTTCGGGGGGATGCGCTCGCCGGGATCCGCACCTATCCCGTGGTGCACGGCGAGCGCGCCGCAGTCTTCATCATCGACGGTCTGATTATCGCCTCCATGGCGGCTCTGGCGATCGGATATGCCCTGGACGTCATTCCCTGGCGCATTTTCATCATGATCGCGGTTCCCCCCATTCAATTTGCCGTGTACAAACACGCCCTCAAGACCGGTATCAGAGCCACTGACTGCATACGAATCACCTGGATGGGGGCCGGTCTCATGGTGATTTACCATCTCTGGGTCATTCTGGGGCTTCCCGGGACGGAGTTGTAGGCATGCTGCTGCTCCAGTCGGCCGCCTTGTGCATCGTCGCCCTTTACACGGCCGTGCGGTGCCTCGAAGAACACCGTCGAATCAGGTTTCTCTCGAGGATGGTCCTGCTTTCCGCATCGGCCTGGGCCGCAGAAGAAAGCGCAATCCTTTTCTACGGATTCTACCATTACAGCCCGCAATGGAGTCTCTTCCTCCACAGGGTCCCGCTCGTGATCGTCCTCATCTGGCCGGCCGTCATTCACTCGGGCTGGGACATGGCTTCACAAATCCTCCCGGACGCAAAGAGACTTCGGCCTCTCCTGGCGGGGGTCATCGTATGTACGGACGCAGGCCTCATAGAACCCCTGGCCGTCCAGGCCGGTCTCTGGGCCTGGGAACAGCCCGGCCTTTTCCACGTCCCGCCGGTGGCTATCCTCGGATGGGGGGGATACGCATTTCTGTGCATTCTCACCCTTGAACGGTTCGGTTGCCAAAGGACAAGACCGGGTGCCGAGTGGCGATTGCTGGCCCTGCCGCCGCTGGGAGTGCACGCTTTCCTGTTGTCTTCCTGGTGGGCAATATTTCGGTGGGTCAACTCCCCGGTGAGTCCGGTTCAGGCGGCCGCAGGCGCCTGGGGCTTCTTCCTATGCGTCACCGGAGCGGCTTTCGCTCTCAATGTCGGGAAACGTGTCGAGAGAAAGGTCCTTCTTCTTCGGCTTCCGGGGGCTGTTTTTTTCTTCGTCCTGCTTGCCGTTTCCGGCCGGGATGCTCCCTGGCTCGTCCTTTACGCCTCGGCGTTTGTGCCCCCGTACCTGGCCCTCCTGGCGCAGCAGGGCCGGGAGCTTTAAAAAAACCCGGAACCGGGACGCATGCGTCTCGCCCGGGGCATCACACCTTTTCGAAGAATTGTTGGAGTTCCTTGATCACTGCCACGCGGGTTTCCAGCGCGACGGCGTCTTCAAAGAGAAATTCAAACTGGAAGACGGTCTTGTAGTTGACCGCTGATGTTTCGTACTTTTGATGAGCGCTCACCAGGACATCTTTGAGATTCCCCTGAACATCTGTACTGAAGAGGTCCGTTTTCCTGAGGATCAGGTCAACGGCCTCTTTGGCATCTTCCGGATTGTCTACGGCAATCTCGATTCCGTCGAGTTTCTTTACGGCCTTCGCGATCTTCTCGCTTTCGACTCGGATCTTCATCGAATTCCAAAAGCCCCCGCGTGTTCTCCGCGGTCCGGGCCTACTCCCTGTTTCGCTTTTTGACCAGTTCGATAAACTGCAACAGGTTTTCTTCGGAGCCGAACTCCTTGGTGTAGAGTCTTTCGCTCCAGGCCCGAAGGCCCATCTGAAAGATACGATGAATCAATTCGTCCACACCCTCCGGACCCTTGCTCCTGAGCACTTGAACGAGAAGATCGTCGGGAACCCGGACCGGGTATACGGCCGTCCCGGCATCGGCTTCGGACTTAAAATACTCCTGGATGCTCTTCAAGATCCTGAGGTTTGCGTATTTTCGACTGTATTCTTGTTCATCCATATTTGTAATAACCTCAAAAAAATTCTAGAACCAAACAGATGGGAGGTCAATACAAGATCGCATGGAAAGCGATCACCCCAAGGCGTCACTTTCCGTTTTTCCCGCCTGTTCGGATGTCTTTCGCGTCCGGCCGGGGATCGTCCATATCTTCCCAACGGTCGGGTTTTCCGTCTCCATCCGAATCCATTCCTACCTTAACAGGAATCCCCTCCCGATATCTGTACCATATATCGGGAACGCCGTCTCCGTCCTCGTCCACTTCGGCCCGCGAAATCCGACCCTCGTTGTCGTAATGCCAGGTCGTATCCATGGTCCATTTCCCGTCGCGGTACTCCTCGATCTTCTCGATTCTTCCCGACGTGTCGTAGTGCTCCCGCAGCTCCGGACGGCCGTCTTCGTTCCTGTCTATATCCCGTGTCTCCAAGCGCCCGTCCCGGTAAACGGTCCTGACCTCGGCCGTTCCATTCCCGTTTTGATCCTTTTCCATCATTACCGGCGATCCCGCCTCGTTGAACCATTGCGTCTTCTCGAAACAGCCATCCCCGTCTTCGTCCTCGACCCGTTTCCCACCGGCCCCTTCCTCGTAAAAGATCCGAAGGTCCGGCTTTCCATCCCCGGCCCGGTCCTTTTCGAGCAAGGCGAGACGCCCGGCCTCATAGTACTTCCACGTGTCGAACCGCCCGTCCCCGTCCTCGTCGACCTCCATCGTTTCCGGTTCCTCTTCGCCGCGGAAAACAAACCGAATTTCCGGGCGCCCGTCCCGATTGCGATCCCTGGTCCTGAAGGCCAATTGCCCGCTCTCAAAGACCTCTGTGGTGTCGAAATAGCCGTCCCCCGTCGTATCCGTTTCGATCCGTTCTGCCTTGCCGTTCTCGTAATGCGTCATCCGATCCACGCGTCCCGATCCGCTTGTGTCCTCCTCCAGCCGCTCCGTCCGCCCACGGGAATCGAAATGATAGAAACGGTCGGCTCTCCCGTCAAAATCCGCATCCTCCTCCCGCGAAACCGGAACCCCGTTCCGAAACCGGACATGCACATCATAGGCTCCGTCCCCGTTTGTATCCTCCCGGTGGGCGATCCGCACTCCGCCCTCGTACAAAATCAGGCTTTCGAAGCTGCCGTCCCGGTCCTGGTCCGTCGCTTCTGTTTTGAGGCCCCCCCCGGCATAGGTCCGAATTGTTTTCGGATTTCCTTCACGGTCCAGACCGTGAAAGCTTTCAACTGGAATCCCTTCCTTGTTGAACCGGACCCTGGTGTCTGCCCTGCCGTCTCCGTCCTCGTCCATACGGCGTTCCAGAATCCTCTGACCTTGATACGTCTCCCAAAGATCCGGGATGCCGTCTGCGTTTGTATCCTTTTCCGAAGAGGCCGGCCGGCCGTTTTGGTAGCGAAAAAGGGTATCGAACCGGCCGTCCCCTGCCGTGTCTTTGCGAACGGCGACAGGCCGGCCGCTTTCGGCAAACTCCGTCACCTGGAGAATGCCTCCCGTCGCAGGAGAGACGATTTCCCGCCGGACGCGCACTCCTCCCGAGAAGAGATCACGGGTATCGACTTTTCCGTCCCCGTCGGTGTCCCTCTCGATCCGGACGACATCCCCGCCCTCGTAATACTGGAATGTGTCCATAGCACCGTCGCCGTCGGCGTCCACATCGAGGCGGGCGAGGTTCCCCTCTTCCCCATAATGGGCTTTCCGGTGCACCCCTTCCGTTTCCGCCTCGCGCGATCCCGCCTCCGGTTCTTCGGCCCCTCCGACTCCGCCCATCCAGGGGAGCAGCATGAGCATGAGTGTACACGGGACCCTGAGGGCGGCCCCCCCGGTCCACCTCATTTCTTATGACCTCCGATCCATTTCATCTTCTCTCCGGATCCGGTTTCCGCATCACGCCATTCCCGCGACAAGGTCTTGTCCCCCTCGGCCGACCCGGGAGGCCCTTTGAAAATTTATGGAAGAAAACGAAGAAAATCCACGGCCGCGGGACAAGCCGCAGACCTGCCGGCAGGCGCTCCGGTCCGGAACGGGCCGGAGCCTTCCGGGTCCTACCCGACATCGCGCCCGGACCGGCCACCGAAGAGACGGGAACCGAGATTCACGGCCAGATAGACCGCGCCGGCCAGGAGGATCGTCGTGGCCCCGGCGGGCCAGTCCGGCCCATAGCTGATGACCAGTCCGCCGGTGGTGAAAACCACTGTGAGGATCGCCGCGCCCGCCATCATCTGCCAGAGCCTTCTGGAAAACCGCCCCGCAAGGGCCGCCGGGAGGGTCAACAGCGCAATCACCATCACGATCCCGACCACGGTGACCAGAAGGACCACGGTAAGCGAGGTCAGGCACAAAAGGATCAGGTAATAGGCATCCACCCGGACACCCCGCAGTCGTGCGAACTCCTGATCAAAGCACACGGCCAAGAGGGGATTGTAAAAAAGAAGACTCACACTAAGAACGATCACGTCGAGCCCGGCGATGATCCAGAGGTCTTTCGAGGACACCATAAGGATATTCCCGAAAAGGTAGCTCATGAGGTCCTCGTTGTATCCCGGCGTCTTAAAAATGAACATGACGCCCAGCGCCATCCCCACGGCCCACACCGCGCCTATAACCGTATCCTCGCGCTGCCTGGCATGAAGACTCACCAGTCCGATAACCATGGCTGCCGCAAGGGCGGAGACGACGGCGCCATGAAGCGGGTGCAGCCACGTCCAGTG
>CAYVUX010000252.1:0-5782 GCA_964455075.1 uncultured Desulfobacteraceae bacterium
GTGTAAAACCCTTTGTGCTCCGAAGGGTTCATGTAGGCGACAACCAGATCTCCGACTTCCGCATTCACCGGCGGCACCCCGCTCCTTTCCCGAACCAGGCACCCTTTTTTCTCCTTGAAAGGCAGCCAGATCACCTGGATCCGATTTCCTACCTCTACCTTACCGGTTCCTTTGACCACATGGAGCACCTCCAGCAAGGCCAGATCCCTCTGGGGCGAAAACCCGGTGCGTTCCTCTGAAAGCAATATTTTGCCCATCTGGACAACCCTGCCGATCACGATGAGCTCGGCCTGAAGGTTCCTTTCCGCCATCCTGTGAGGAGGCATGACGCCGTGGATGGTAGAAGCAGGAAGCAAAGAAAAAGCCAAAAAGAGCATCAGGGGCTTCATGGCTCTTCTCCCTAGGACCCCGTCGATCTCCTTTGCCGCGCGGCCCTGGAAAACGGCCGTTTATCGCCGACCTGGACGCTCCGTTCAGGTCTTCACCCTTGAAAACAGAAAAGTTATTCCCGTGGTTGAGCCTCTAACGACGGGACATCGACTTCAACTTAAGGCAAGAACGCCGGTCTATCAAGGGCCATGCTTGTCTTCATATTCGAGGCCTTTCCCTGCATGGAAAATGGTCCTCTCAAAAAATGGTCACTGCGGTACAGGCGGATATGATAGCATGAACACCTCAGGCACTGAAAATTGCAGCAAGCCAAGAAATGCCGGAGGTGGAGAGGAGAGAATGATCGAAAGATGTGCGTTCGGACACATGGTCATTGACGGCACCCCTTACCGTTCGGACCTTATCATCTATCCGGATGGAAAGGTGGTTGACGGTTGGCGGAGGAGGAAAGGACACAGGCTGTGTTTCGAAGACATAGGGGGCCTTGTGGAATCGGCCCCCCAGGTTATCGTGGCCGGCACGGGAATGAGCGGTCTGGTCATACCGGAAAAGGAACTTGATGACGAAATATCCCGACGAGGCATCAAGCTGCTCACTTCGCCCAACGAAAAGGCCGCCGAGTTGTATAATCAACTTTCCGCCGCAAAGAAGGTCGGGGCGTGTTTTCATCTTGCATGTTGACGGAAACCGGAACCCCTTAGGAATTCACAAAAAATGGTTCCTGCGCCGTGCTGCTAGAGAGGAGATTTCCATCCCCACCGCAGGTCGTCCTTGGCGTGACCTTCAAAAAGCCTTTTTTCTATCTCTTGTCGGTGGGCTTCAAAGGCCTCTGGTTCGCGGGAACGAGGCACGCGCATGGGTTCTCCCCACCGAATCAGGACCCGGGTGAACGGCTTGGGGATGAGAAATCTGTCCCAACTTTTTGCGATCCAGGCCCTTTGTACCGAGATGAATATGGGGAAGATGGCGGCGCCGGTGAGATGAGCAATTCTGACCAGTCCCGCCTTTACGGAACCCTTGGGGCCTCGCGGGCCGTCTACAATGTGTATGGCGGCGGGGTATTGTTCCATTTCGGCTACCATGGTAAGAAGGGCGGACTTTCCCCCTCTTGAGCTGGACCCGCGTACCGGATGAAGCCCCAGCCGCTTTGCAATGGGAGAGATAAGGTCTCCGTCCCGGCTCTGACTGATCATGACGCAGGGCCTGAGATCCCTGTATTTGGCGGCATAGAGCAGAGCGGGGAGAAATCGTTGATGCCAAACCGCTGCGATGGCCTTGCGCTCCGTGGCCATGTGTTCAAAAAACTTCCGCTCACCCTCCACATGTATCCTCAAAACCGAGAGGTAGACCCGGAGGGCGCCGTAGAGGACGGGGGTGAGCCCGTGCCCAAGCAGACTGTAGGGAATGTGTTTAGCCAAAATAAAATCTCCAGGAGTGATTTGACCCGGAAGCCTTGACTTTGCCCGTCTCAGGCGGACTGGTTTGTGAGGAAACTCCTTGGACTCCTACCGAATTCGTGGATGAGTACGAGGAGCGGATTGGATGGGTGCAACCTAATCCACGGGATGGCCTGGATTTCCGGGCATGTCCTCCAGCGCTTTGATAAGCTTGAAGACAATGCGGTTGAGGGGGGCGTTTACCCCGTGTGACTCGCCGAGTTCCATAACCCGTCCTGCAAACATCTCCACCTCCGTCTTTCTGCCGGATTCAATGTCCTGGAGCATGGAGGTTTTGCCTTTGGGGGAAAGGCTGGAAAGAACAGAGTACCAGTCTTCGATATCCCGCTCCTTGAGATCCACTCCGGCCGCCTTGGCGACGGAGATAACTTCGCGCATAGCGGTCTCCATCAATTCGCGAGCTGCGGCGGATTGCTGGAAGACGCCGTAAGGAGCCCGCAATACCGCGGAGAGCTGGTTGATGCCCACGTTGATCATGAACTTCCACCACAGGGTCCGAATCATGTCTTCCGGAGTCTCGTAGGCGATGCCGGCTCGGTCGAAAAGGGCCTGGAGGGCCTGGACGCGCGGGCTGAATTCCCGGTTTTCCGCCTCTCCGAAGAAGAGCTTCCCCTGGGTGGTGTAGGTCGTTCTGTTTGCCTCCCGTACGGCGTCAATGCCTACGGCCACCGCGTAGAGCACCCGGTCCTTTCCGTATACCGCCGCGATCTGCTCCTCGCTGTCCACCCCGTTCATCACCGACAAAAAAATCGTGTCATCTCCGATGAGGTTGCTCATGTCCCTGAGGGCTTGGGACATATGGTGGTTCTTAACCGCCACCAACACGAGGTCCGCCGGAGGTCCTTTTTCCCCGGGATCAATCACAGGGACGGGATAGGGTTTTTCGTTGAGCCACAAACCCTCCTGCCGCAGCCGTTCCCCGCGTTTTCCTCCTGCGAGCAGGGCGATACAGCCTGGATCCATCTCAAAGAATTTGCTGGCGTAGAAGGAGCCCATGGCCCCTGCGCCTACTACGACGAGTCGTTTCATCCCGTTCATTCCCGTGCTCCTTCGGAAGGCATCGTTTCCGCGGACGGAGACGCCTCCTCTTTTTTCCATTCCTCGGGCACTCTATTGGAAGGGCAATTGAAATAGATGCATCTTCCGCATTCGTATCGGCGTATTCCCGCCAGCAGGGAAGCCGCGGAAAGCACATAAATCGCCAGAAAGCCGGGTTGTTTTACAAGCCAGTACAGGGGCAAAAGAAGCAGAACGGCCGGAGCCCCGATGGAAACGGCTTTCTCGATCCGGTTGAGAGCCCCCGGGCGAGCCGGAAAAAACTTCGGAACCCCCCAGAAGAACATACACCGTGTCACCCCGGCACCTTCCACATAGTGAGGGCAGTGGGAACAGTAGAACTTGTAGACAGTGCCCAAGAGAAAAACGAGCACTGCCAGGTACAAGATCAGGCCTGCGATGGAGACGCGTCCTATCCCGATACATGCCGTGAGAATCGGTACCGCTGCGGAAGTATTCCAAAAAAGAAAGTCGGAAAAACGGTGCCGGGTTTTCAGGGGAGTGCAATGTTCATCCATAATGAGACTCCTGGAAAATGTGGCCTGCATGGACGGGCTTGAGGGACCGCGTCCCTCTCCCTTCTGCGAGGCCTTACGATAGAGGCCCTTTTTTGCTTAAACCCCCGTCATCGCCGCTACAGGCCGTCGTTTCTCGCTTCCTTCCCGCGCCGGCCCGTCCGAAAAGGCTTTGACGTCCCGTATCTTGCCGAAATATACTCCATCATATATAAATTAAACGATACGGGTCAAGACGAAGGTCGGACCGCCTCCGTTTTCGCGGCTGCCGGACGGTGACAGGTTGAGCGTTTCCGCAAAGATCAGGAAGAGATTGCGTTTCTTCCCGCCCCTGTCCTGATCCTTTCCCTGCTGCAGAAATTCCGGTCGCGGGAGGGAAATCCGTTTTCGGATTGCGTTCTGTCGGCGCTTCGGCGTGAATTCGGCGGTCACACTGTGTTGTCCACCGACGGTGAAGTCGATCTATGACCCTTGGGGCTTTGTCCGGGCTGCACTTCCGCAACGGAACACGAGACTCGGTGCCGATTGGATTGCGGGTTTTTTCAGGCCCTCACGGACGTTGTCATGCACCGGAATTGGTGGTCTCATCGTTCGGGTATTCGCCTCGGGGGCTCAAATGCGAAAAAAAGGGGGGAAACTGGACGATGGAAATGCAAGGCAAATCCGATGCGGAACCCGGTGTGGTCAAGGCTGAGGCGGTTACCAGAGCAACCCCTGTCCCCGTGTCATACGAGTCCTGCCTCCTGGATCGAACGCTTGAGCCGTGCACCATTGTCATTGTGGGGGCTTCCGGAGATCTGACCGCAAGGAAGCTTCTCCCCGCCCTCTATGACCTGTATTTGAAAAGGGCCATGCCCCAGCCCTTTGTGGTCGTGGGGTGCAGCCGAACAGAGTTTACGGATGAAGCATTCCGCGGAAAAATGAAAGAGGCCCTTGAGGGGCGAGGAGCCCGACTGGAGGAGGCGTGGGATGGCTTTGCTTCACGCCTCTTCTACCATACGGTCGGCTATGACGACTCTCGGACCTTTACCCGGCTCGCAGGATTTCTGAAAGCGCTGGACAAGGAACACAAGACTTCCGGGAACCGGGTCTTTTACCTCGCCATCCCCCCGACCCTCTACAAATCCACGGCCAGAATGCTCGGCGACTCCGGACTCTCGCGGGAAAACAGCGAAGGGGGAGGATGGTCAAGGATCGTCGTGGAGAAGCCCTTCGGCCACGATCTGGAAAGCGCCGCAGATCTGGACCGCGTGCTCCACGAACACTTCCAGGAGCACCAGATTTTCCGAATTGATCATTATCTGGCAAAGGAGACGGTGCAGAACATCTTGATGTTTCGTTTTGCCAATGCCATCTTTGAACCCATCTGGAACAGGAGCTACATCGACTATGTGAGCATCACCGCCGCGGAAGTCCTGGGGGTGGAGCACCGTTCCGGGTACTATGATCGGGCCGGGGTCCTCCGGGACATGTTCCAGAACCATATCATGCAGCTTCTTTCGCTCACCGCCATGGATCCCCCTTCTTTCTTTGAGGCCGACAGGGTTCGGGATGAAAAGGTGAGGGTCTATCGCTCACTGAAGCCGTTTCCCGTTGATAACCTGAGTGAGTTCCTTATCTTAGGACAGTATAACGCCGGGTCCATAGACGGCAGGCGAGTGTCTGCATACAGGGATGAGCCCGGCGTAGATCCGCAATCCCTCACCCCCACGTTTGCAATGATGAAGGTCTTCTTGGACAATTGGCGCTGGCAGGGGGTGCCTTTCTACTTAAGTTCGGGCAAGCGGCTGGCCAAGAAACTGACGGAGATCAGAATTCAGTTCAAGGAGGTTCCCCATTCCATGTTTCGGGGCACCCTCGGGGAATCCATAAGCGCCAACAGTTTGGTTCTGGGTATCTATCCGGAAGAGAAGATTTCGCTTTCTTTTCAGACGAAGAATCCCGGGGCGGTGGTGTGCCTCCGAACCGTCACCATGGATTTTCAGTACCTTCAGAACTACGAGGGCCCCGTGCTGGATGCCTACGAGAAGGTTCTCCTGGACTGCATGCTGGGTGATCACATGCTCTTTTGGAGGCAGGACGGTGTGGAGCTCTGTTGGTCTTTCCTGACCCCCATCCTTCGGGAGTGTGAAACCTGCGGGGACCGGGCCGAGATGCTCCAGTCCTATGATGCTGGAAGCTGGGGCCCACGGGCGGTTGGTGGATTTGGACCGTGGAGGAGGAAGGAGTAAACCGATGGGTTTCGTAATGGTCTTGACCAAGTTGCGCTCGAAGGATTATTTTGGGTTCTTCCGGAAAATGGATACCTAATGGTTACCAAATAGAAATGGTTCATCCGGTTTTCGTATCCTTATGTCTTTGAAG
>CAYVUX010000253.1:0-3093 GCA_964455075.1 uncultured Desulfobacteraceae bacterium
TTCCGGAAGCAGAGGAACGCGCGCGCTCTGGACCCTGACCCCCAATCCGGATCCCACGACCATCTCGGCAAGGTGCCCGAGTAGGCCGAAGCCGGTGATATCCGTGCAGGCATGGACCGGGTAGTCTTCCATGATGCGGGCTGCCTCCCGGTTCAAAGCAGCCATTTGCCGAGTTACGGTCTCAATGATTCCTTCAGAAGCAAGCCCGCCTTTGATGGCGGTGTTAATAATTCCTGTTCCCAGGGGCTTGGTCAGGATCAAACGATCGCCGGGTCGCAGGCTCCTCTTGACCAGAACGCGATCCGGATGAACAATGCCGGTGACGGAGAGGCCGTACTTGAGTTCGCTGTCCTCAACGGAATGCCCGCCTGCCAGGACCACTTGAGCCTCTCGCATTTTGTCCAGGCCCCCTTGAATGATTTCCCTCAGGACGGAGATGTCCATTTCCTTGACAGGGAAAGAGACCAGATTCATGGCGGTCTTCGGGACTCCGCCCATGGCGTACACGTCACTGAACGCGTTGGCTGCCGCAATCTGGCCGAACCAATAAGGATCGTCGACTATGGGGGTAAAAAAGTCCACCGTCTGGATCAGCGCGATTTCGTCGCTGATTCGATACACTCCCGCATCGTCGGCCCTTTCCAGTCCCACGATGAGGTCCGGGTCTGTAGGGAATTCGAGTCCGCACAGGGCTTTGTCCAGGTCCCCTGGAGGCAGCTTGGACGCTCAACCCGCCCCTTTGACACGTTGTGTTAGTCGAACGATCTTCGAGTCCACTGTTCAGCGCTCCTTCCTGTAGATTGCCAACTCCATAGAACTACGATAGAAAGGCCCCGGGGTTTTTTCAATAAGGAAATTCCGATGGATAAGGGGAAATTCTACGGAAAATCCTATGGGAAAGAACGGGGGTTCCCCGTCCATCCGGTTCCCCAAGCAAATGGTTTCGTCGGGGGAGGGCCTGCAGTCAAGCCATCGACGGAACTCCGGGCCACGAGCGGCCGAATCTTCCGTGGGGCACCCCGGTGATCAGCCGATGGAACCAAAGATCACAAACGCAACCGGCAATGCGCCGTTTGTCCTCACGGCGCCAGGAGTCCCTGGTATAGAAAGAGGAGGTAAGCGCCGGTGAGGAAACCGCCCATTAGACGGGGGAGCCTGCCCGGCACGGCGATGAAAAAGAAGTGGACCGTGCCTCCAATCAGGAGAAGACGCACCCCCAACTCGAAGAATGCAGGGATCTGGATATCCTGGAACAGCGCGAACAAACCGATGCACATGGGAATACAGATATGGCCGTCTCCCGCCTGGGAACTGTAGACAACATCGGGTCTCCCGGACCATCCGTAATAAAGGGCAAGCAGGGCATTGGGAAGAACCATCAGAAAGCCGCTCAGCCATCCCAGCATTTCATAGGGGACGAACGCGGCTCCGGCTTGGATTGTCCAGTCGAACAAGCGCTCGACGCTCGCATAGACGCCGTATCCCCCGCTTAGAATCAGCAGGAGGTCGAGGATCATCATCCAGGAGAGAGCCGTCTGCCGTTGCACATTCTGCTTGAGCACGTCAAAGACGTGAAAGACCTGCCAAAAGAGAAAGAGCCCCACGAGGACCATTCCGTCGCCCTGATCGAGCATGTTGTCCAGAGCAAGCGCCCAGAGGACTCCCGTGAAGAACAATACCGCAAGAAGGGTAAGGAGCAGAGACAGATAGTTCAGCCTGCGGATTTCCTGTTCACGGGGTGAGGCTTCACCGCCTCCCTTCCTCAGCTTGATGTCCATCGTCCAAAAAACTGCAGGGAGTCCTAACAGCAATGTGAGGTTGGTCACATTGTTGACGAGACAGTTCTCGAGAACCAGCGTTCCGCTTCCTCCGGCACGGCCCAGGACGTAGGCGAAGATCAAATTGGACAAGCCGGAACAATAGGGCATGATCAGTGTGCCGAGTACGGTCCCCTGGATGCCCCGTCCCTCCAGAGCACCGAGACGCCAGATCATGAGAAACGTTGAAAGGAAAAAGAGCAGAAGAGAAGCCCCCGGGTCGAAACGATCCAGGAGTTCGAGAAGGGTACGGGGGCCGTTTTGGATAAAAAGTGAAACCAGGCTAAGGATGAAATCGACCGGATTTTGTGGAAATTCAGACGTCATTTGACGCCCAGAAAGGGCCCATTATTGAATTGGAAAATAAAAAAGCGCCCGAAAAACATATCCGATTGGGCATGAATATGGACTCCGTCCAAGGAGGCAACGGTCAGGAAAGCTCGCCGGCAACCAGCTTATCCCATTTCTCATTCAGGATCTGGTATTCTTCCACCCATTTTTCGAGTTTGTCGACATCGGACCTGGAGACGTCCAGTTTCTCGGCGTACCCGTAAACAAGGCTTCTTTCGAAAAGCGTATAACTTCTGTCCAGGCTCGCAAGGGCTATGCAATCCTTCAGGATCACAAGAGCCACAGGCCGGGCGACCCTGGCATCCTGGATGGAAAAGCCCTTTTCGGTCGTCTTCCAGAGTTGCTCAAAGTCGACGCCCAGCATGTTTGCCCGGGCCCGTACGTAATCGATTTCGGGCACGCCGTTGAACCGGTCGGCTTTCACAATGGAGATCAAGACCCTCAAGTAGGTCTCGGCGTTGAACTCTGAGGCGTTAATAGGTACGAAGTCCAAATCCACGATGGTTGTACCCCTTGATCAATGTTGTAGTTTCCTTTGTCCGAAGAGCATCCGAAATATGCGCCCTTGCTGCCATCTTAAGAGACTTTTGCAAAACCCCTAATTTTTTTCGTACGCTGGCGCGTGCTCAGGCCTCACCCTTCGGGCGGGTCCCGGTTTGCCCCAAATTCCCGCCGTCGTCGAGGCAGGTCCGCTCGGGCTCGGATCTTAATCCTCGAAATAGTGCAATGTATTCCTGCGGTTAATCTCCTACCCAGCCTCGACCTTGAGACAAGATTTGCCCATTTTCAAAGGTCTCCTCACTCCGCTGGTGGGCAAAAGTCCTTTGCTGAGGGGGGAACATAGCAAAAGACCCCTGCTTTGGCAACTGTGCTGAAGTGGCATATACGGTCACGGACTTCGGGATAAGCTCCCGGCCGACCCCGG
>CAYVUX010000253.1:3103-5727 GCA_964455075.1 uncultured Desulfobacteraceae bacterium
TATCGCGGAGCCCGGAATCCGTGAAGTGCGCCCGGACCATTCTCAAACGGTCAAGAAGGGTCGTTCCCGCCCGCTTCGGCAATCAAAAAGTCCAGCATGGCTTTGCACGGGGGGGAGGCGATGCGCCTCTTGTCTCTGATGAGAAAGAAGCTTCTGGCCATACGGATTCCCTCAATCTCGAGGACCTTGAGGGCGCCGGCTTCAACCTCGGTTTCGAGCGCCCTCTCAGAGAGGATGGAGATCCCGAGCCCGGCTTTGACCCCCTCTTTGACTGCCGTGGAGGAGCCGAAACGGGCAACCGGCTGGAGCGCATCGAGGATTTTCGGCCGGCTTTCGAGGAGAATGTCCTCAAAAATTTTCTGGGTGCCGGATCCCACTTCCCGAAAAATGAACGGCTCTTCGGAAAGCTCGTCTATTGAAACATGGGTTCTTCCGGCCCAACGGTGGTTTGCCGGAACTGCAAGAACAAGACAATCCTTCCACAGATCGTTATGGCCGAGGTTGCGATTCGCGCTCCTGGATCCTATGACTCCAATCTCCACTTCCCCGTCCAAGACGCGGCGTTCGATCTCCGAGGTATCCGCGATCATCAGGGTCACCGTCACAAGGGGATAGACTTCACGGAATCGCCCGATCAATTTCGGGAGGATGAAAGAACCCGGAATGGTGCTTCCTCCCATCAGAATCTCCCCTCTCTTCATCCCGAGGTATTCCTGCATCTCGAGACAAGCCGTCTTTTTCATATCCAGGAGCAGGACGGCATGTTTGTAGAGAAGCTCCCCGGCCCTGTTGGGAACCACCTTTCTTCCAAGCCGGTCCAGGAGCTTCACACCTACCATGTTCTCCAGAGTGGCAATGCGCTCGCTGACGGAGGCCTGGGCCAGGTACACTGTTCGGCCGGCCTTGGAGAAGCTTTTCAGCTCCACAACCTTTCGGAAGACCTCCAATTGCCTCAGGTCAAAATCAATGGAGGAGAATCTGGTTTTCATGGCTTGTTTCCATGCTTGAAAAGTGCATTCTTCGCTGCCTTCCAATGTCATCAACACGGATGCGGGAAAAACGGCCCAAAAAAAGATCGTTTTTCAAAGGTCTCAAAATGGGAGTCCTTTGCAGATTGCGGAACCAGCAGGGATTTCGTCCCGGCCGTCTCCGGCCTCACAGATAGGCGAACCATATCCGTTCGAGTTCATCGAAACTGGCTCGGACCCGCTCCCGCCCGGCGATGATGTCCCCATGGCCCGGAAGCACGTATTCCGCATCGAGACGTGAAAGCCTCCTGATGCTCTCCTTGAGTCGGGCTCCGTCGCCCCCGGGAAGGTCCGTTCGTCCGACCCCCTGATGGAAGAGCACGTCCCCTGTGAAGAGGGCCTTCCGGACCGGCCAATAGAGGCACAGCGAACCGGGTGAGTGCCCCGGAGTATGGAGAATTTGAAATTTTTCGGCTCCTATGTTCAGTTCGCCTTCCTGAAGCAGGATGTGCGGCTCAAAAGATCCTTCTCCCAAGGCATCTCCATAGTGGGGAGCCAGCTCCCGCACAAGTTCCGCCTCCACGCCAAGCATGGCAATCCGGGCGGCCGTGCCGTGAAATCTTCTTACGGCTTCCATGTGATCGGGGTGCGCATGGGTGATGATCACAAGATCAATGTCCCCGGGAGAGAGGGTCAAGCGGGAGAGCTGCTCCTGAACATGGCCGAAAAGGTGATCATGCCCCGGATCTATAAGAACGTGTTTTTCGCCGGTGCTGATCAGGTAGGTGTTGCAATTGTTTGACGTGGGGTCGCGCCACGGAAAGGCATGGAGTTGATCAAGAATTTCCATCGGAAGCAGGAGAGGCCTTGACCCAAATGGGCCATTTTTCAAAGGCCCCCGTGATCTCCTTTATAAATGTTTAGACACAGCGGATAGTAGAAGCGGGCCTTGCCTTTGTCAAGGCCGAACGGCCTTAAACGCGCCATTCTCCAATCTCCGGAGCCCTGCACGTCCGGAGAGCTCCCGGTCTGCTTCCCAGAATCCTTTCTCGCCCGCATGCGATGGATTTGATAAGATAAGAGGGAAGAAAGAACCGCATGGCTTCGAGGCCGTTGAATGCAATAATATCTATGAAAGGAAAGGACCATGCCCAGAAAGCCGTATTCCTCCAGGGGAACCCCGCTCCCCATGTGCGGGCAGGAGAAGGCGGTGCCCACGCCGAGAGAGGAGAGGGTTCTCCGTGCCATGTATTCGGTCAAAATGCGTGTAAGGGAAATCAAGCGCAAGAGGGCGTCACTGAAACAAGAAGATCAGCAGGGCCATGCTGAAGCATTAAGGGCCCTGGAGGACGAACTCAAGAAGCTGAAGGCGGAGTGGAGCAGATTGGAAAAGGAGCGGAAAGAGGCGGCAAAAGAGCGTATGATCCTGTTGGGCCACGATCAGGACGTATCCCGCTGAATGATGCATGAAATCGGGCGGCATACGTTCGGAAACGGCGTTTGGTACAAACAAGTCTGCGGTTCGGTCCCACCGTGGACGGGATTGGATCCGCTCAAAGGGCTCAAAGTATTTCGAGGGTGAATCGCAAGAACGGGAGAAGAGGTCCGCTCCCGGATGATAATAAGGGCTCACTCAAAAATAACTTCCCATTTTCC
>CAYVUX010000254.1:0-5715 GCA_964455075.1 uncultured Desulfobacteraceae bacterium
CAGTCTTTTTTTGCAAAAAAACCATTTTTTCTTTCAAACAGCTAAAATGTTACAATGTTTGAAATAGTGTATATGGGGTCGGGTATGTAATTTGGTGGCAAAAAACCCTTTTCACCACCGTCATTCGACTTTTATCAGGCATTCGGACCCCCATGCAGGAAAAAACAAGAATTGTCATCGCTGAAGATCACAGAATCCTCCGTGAGGGGCTGAAAGCGCTCTTAAGGTCTCACGAGCAATTCACGGTCATCGGCGAGGCCGAGGACGGCCTTGCCGCCATCCGCTGCGTGAACGAATTGGCTCCGGATCTCATCCTCCTCGACCTTTCCATGCCGCGCATGGACGGGCTGTCCGCCATCCGCGAAATCAAGAGCATGGCGCCGGAGACCAAGATCCTGCTCCTGACCGTCCATGATTCCGAGGACTACATCCTTACGGCTTTCAAGCTCGGCGTGGACGGGTACTGCCTCAAGGACGCCGCCTACAGCGAGCTCGTCATGGCCATCAACAGCGTGCTGGAAGGAAAACCCTATGTAAGCCCGGGAATCTCCGACATCGTGCTGGACGGCTTCCTGGAGGGGAAAAGAACATTCAAGACCTCCTCCTCCTGGGACAGCCTGACCGCGCGCGAGAGGGAGGTGCTGAAGCTCATCGGTGAGGGGTACAGAAACAAGAAGATTGCGGACTTCCTGTGTATCAGCGCAAAGACCGTAGAGAAGCACCGCGCCAACATCATGAGAAAGCTGGACCTTCACAGTGTATCCGACCTCACGGCCTACGCCATAGAAAAGGGGCTGGTGGAAAAGAAGCGCTGACCGGGATTGCCCCTTGCGGCTACATGAAAAACCTTCGGGGCACCACAACGATTCCCCGGGGAGTCACCGTGAACCGCTCCCGGTCTTTCCTCGGATTGTATCCTATCTCTGTTCCGGAAGGGACTTCATTATCCTTGTCAATGATGGCCTTCTTGATCTTGCAGTGCCGGCCGATCACCACGTTGTCCATCAGGACGGATTCTTCCACAGTGGACCAGCTTCGAATGACCACGTTGTAGCTGAGTACGGAGTTCCGAACCGTTCCACTCAATATGCAGCCGGGAGAAACCAGCGACTCGAGGGCTTTGCCTTCTCGAAAATTTTGATAACGTTCCGTGCTGAAAATAAACTTGGCGGGCGGCGCCTGGATCTGGTTGGTGTGGACGGGCCATCGGATTCCGTACAAATTGAAGTAGGGATAAATGCCTGTCAGATCCATGTTGGCGTTCCAGTAGGCATCCAGGGTCCCCACATCCCTCCAGTAGGAGGAATCTCTGGCGCACGATTCCAGCCGCAGCTCCCGTCCACCGTCCTCGGAAATGTGGTAGACGTTCTCCTCGATCCGGTTTCGCTGCCGGTATGGATAGGCAAAAACGCGAAGGGAATCCAGTTGCCTGGGGATGATATCCCCTCCGAAGTCGTTCTCAACCGTCGTCCGAAGAAGGTCCAGCAGCACTTCTCCCCGAAAAAGATAGATCCCCATGGAGGCAAGGACATGATCGGAGTCCCCGGGTATGGTCTTGACGTCCCTCTTCGGTTTTTCCTGAAATCCACGGATCCGGAAATCCTCATCCACTTCGGCCACACCCACCTGCGAAGCCATCTCCTTGCCTACCTCGAGCAGAGAAATGGTGACATCCGCCCCTTTTTGTTCGTGGTAGTCGAGAAAAAGCGTGTAGTCCATCTTGTAAATGTGGTCCCCGGAGAGGATAAGGACCTGGCGGGGAAAATAGCGTTCCACGAGGTAGAGGTTCTGCCGGATACAATCCGCGGTACCCCTGTACCAGTCCGTTCCGATGCGCTGCTGCGGAGGGACAATTTTGAGAAATTGCCCGATTTTCCTTGCGAAAATATTCCATCCAGATTCAAGGTGCTCGTTCAACGATTGGGACTTGTACTGCGGAAGCACCACGATTTTAAAGATCTGTGAATTCACGCAATTGCTCAACGTGAAATCAATGAGCCTGTAGATCCCTCCAAATGGAACAGCGGGTTTCGCACGGTCCTGGGTAAGGGGCATAAGCCGCTCGCCCCTCCCGCCTGCCATAACAAATGCAAGAATGTCCTTCATCATTCGGCCTCATTGGTGTCCCTTGGATGTACGGATTCTCAATTCGGTCTTCCACTGCCGAATGGTATCAGGTTTTGGATCACGAGGCGAGTGATTTTCTCCCCGAGCGGGACCAGCCACCGACCTTGGGAGCATCCACCCTCCAAATACATGTCTTTCTGTTCCACAATACGGTATTCACCCCATTCCTCTCTTTCACCCCACGGGCTATGCTGCCTGCCAATGCTGAAGACGCTTGGCCGCGGGCGATCCATTCTGCGGCGGCTTCGTAAAAGCAGAAGGGTCGTGTGTCCCTGCCGAAATCACCGAACTCGAGAGGACTGATCGGAACGCTGGCACGGGCACAACGCGACAGACCTTTGAAAATCGACCAGCGCCCATCCACCAATTCGGTAGGGGCACAAGGAGTTTTCGGTTCATAAATGCGCCCGCCTGAGGCGGAGAAGAAAGGGCCATTTATGGAAGGAAACCAAATTACGCGCAGAAAGGATGGTGGGATATGGCCAGTCAGCAAACCATTGAGGTATGGCTTCAGGAGAATAGGCACCAGATGCTCCAGTGCCCGAATCAACCCGGGGATCTGTTGATCACGAGACGGGCCTGTGCAAAACGGTACCGGTCGGCTCAGAACGTGGATCTCGGGGGGCAAAAGGGCAGAAAAATGAAGAGCGTGTTTGAAGAGTATGTGAGCGCAAACCTTTCCAGATGCCGGTACTGTCCCATCGGGAGGGATGCATCTTCATCCGGCTAGAAGAGAACGAAAGGTTGACATCTTTTCCGATTTTGCTCTATTTGTTGCATGTCTCCGGGCGGCTCTCCAAAGAGTGACCCGATTTCAGAAGACGCAAAGGGAAAGCGCTCTCATACGGGCTCGGAAAGACTTCTGTTCGGGTGCAGAGGACGTGTTTGTCCCGGCAGGACATATCTCCGAGTAGCTCAGATGGCCTATCTTCCCTCCAGCAGGTCAAAAGTTTTTTTGTTTCCGCAATCTTCTTCGCTTTTTCCGGGTTGCTGCCCACCACGGCATGCGGCCCCGATCCGCGCATCTACGATTATCAGAGTATCGTCTCGGAATTTTCGGCAGAGGCTTCCCCAATCTACAAAAGTGAGGCATTCGAACCTGCGGTGCAACCGGGCACGCCCGAGCCCCCGGCGTCCCCTCTCAGCCTGGACGATGCGGTGGTTCTCGCCCTGCGCAACAACCCGGACCGGCATCAAACCCTGGCCCGAGTCCTCCAATCGCGCGCCATGCTCGAGGGGGCCGAATCCCGCTTCTGGCCCCGGCTCCGCGTTTACACGGAATACATTCAAGGAGACGCACCCTCCTCCTATCTCTTCAAAACCATCGACGCCCGCCGACTCCCTCCCCAGACCGATTTCAACGAGCCTGGATGGTTTGAAAATTATGAGACGGGAATCGAGGCCACTGTGAATCTTTTCCGCGGAGGGAGGGACGTGCTCGCCCAAAAAATGGCGAAGGAGGACATGGCGGTTGTCACCGTGAGGTTCTTCGTCGGTGAAGATCGGGAGCGCTCCCTCGTGAAGCTCCACAACAAGATCCGGATGAACATCGACACGGCTCCTCCCATTGTCAAAGGGTGGGTAATCAAGCCCGTGGAAATCGATGATGTGCCCATCGTCAATCTTACCCTGTATTCCGATCAGTACGGGGACTATGAACTCCGCCGGATCAGCGAAGAACTCCTGACTCGATTGACGGAAGTGGAAAACATCTCCCGGTCCGAGATCGTTGCAGGGCGGGCCCGCGAGATCCGCATCCTTCTGGACCCGGAACGGATGCACGGAAGAAATCTTTCCTTCATGCAGGTGCTCGGAGCCTTAAACGGCGCGGATGCCTCCGTCCACGCGGGATCTTTTTCTCGAGCCAACCGGGAGTATAACGTCACCTGCAATGCGTTCTTGACCCCCGCGAGGGAGGTGGAAAACCTCGTGGTGGGTGCCCGGCAGGGAAAACCGGTTTACATCCGGGACATGGCCGAGGTCCTTGACGGTCCCCAGGAACCGCACCATTACAGCCGCATCGGGTTTTCCAGGTTTCTTCTGGACCGTCAAACCGGCCATCCCGCTGCGAACATCAAACCCGTAGGAGCCTCCCCCTCAAATGAGGACCGCCGGCTATCCCGCGGTGACCGTTGCCCTGGCCAAGAAGTGAGGGACCAATGCGGTATGGGTTGCCCGAGACATCCTCCAAAAGCTGGAGGAACTTCGTCCCGCGGTCATCCCGGACGGGGTTCACGTGGAGGTCACGCGAAATTACGGACGCACGGCTCAAAACAAGGTGAGCGACCTATTGAATTCCCTTTTTTTCGCGATTCTCACGGTGGTCCTGCTTCTCGCCATTACCCTGGGACGGAAGGAAGCCCTCATCGTAGCCATCGCGGTTCCCATCAGTTTTTCGTTCGCCCTTTTTGTGAATTACCTCTTTGGTTATACCAGCAACCGGGTCACGCTCTTTGCCCTGATCCTTTCGCTCGGACTCGTTGTGGACGACCCCATCACCAACGTGGACAACATCCAGCGACACATTTTCATGAAAGAAGGGGCCCAGGGAAGCCACCCTGTATGCCGTGGGAGAGGTCCTGCCGCCGGTGATCGTTTCCACCCTCGCGATCATCATCTCCTTTACCCCGCTGTTTTTCATCACCGGCATGATGGGGCCCTATATGGCCCCTATGGCGGCAAACGTTCCATTGACCGTGACCACTTCCACCCTCTGCGCCCTGACCATCGTACCCTGGCTCTCCTACCAGCTTCTGAAAAGGTCCGCAGGTCCGCGCGGGCGGGGAGACGAGACCGGAGGCCGGGACGTGACCGCTGAGATGGCCGGACGGGCACCCGGAGACGCCATCCTGGACATGCACCGCAGGATCGAGAACCGTAACCCCCTTGCCCGGGGAATCCACGTGGAATGGGCAGGGGAAGGAGAGTGGCAAATCACCCTTCGCGTGTTCCGCGACCTGGGAATCGCCTTCGGCGCCGCGCTCCTGGGCATGTACATCCTGTTGACGGTCCAAACCGGCTCCTTTCTTGTGCCCCTGATCCTGTTGATGGCCGTACCCTTGACACTTCTGGGAATCATGCCCGGTTTCTGGCTGCTCAACGCCATCACAAACCGCCCGATCGGCGGGTTTGAAAACCCCGTCTTCTTCACGGCGACGAGCATGATCGGCATGATTGCTCTGGGCGGCATTGTATTGCGCAACGCGACGGTCCTGATCGATTTTGTTCGAAACGCCCTGGAACGCGGGGAATCCCTGAAGGAATCCATCCTCCAGAGCGGGGCCGTGCGCCTCCGTCCCATCGTGCTCACCGCCATGACCACGGCCCTGGGCGCATGGCCCATCACGCTGGATCCGGTTTTCTCGGGACTTGCATGGGCACTGATCTTCGGCCTGTTCGCTTCCACGGCCTTCACCCTGATTGTCGTCCCGGTGGCCTACTACGCTTTCTATCGCAAGAAGACCCCGCCTTGAACCGCAACAGACCTGATGCGTTCGCAAAAAGTCCGGATTTTCCTTTTTTCGTAATTCCGGCGCAGCAGACTGTGTCGCAATTCGAAATAAACGTCATTCCGGACGAGCGACGCGA
>CAYVUX010000255.1:0-5675 GCA_964455075.1 uncultured Desulfobacteraceae bacterium
CGCGTAGGCGCGCACGTGAAGTTCGGCGGAGAGGTCCAGGGCCGCGATGCCGGCCACCGTCTCATGCTGAAAGACGGCCGCGAGACACCCTATTTCGTCAATATGGCCATGTTCAGGACGGGAAGACTGTGTCTCGAAATGGGGTCCCTTTTTGCCGGGATGATGGCGGCCCGGGGACTCGTAGAGGAGACGGACATTATTTTGGGGCCCTCCTACAAGGGGAGCGCCATCGCACTTGCGGCTGCGATCGCGCTTTGGAAAGACTATGGACAGGACCTGCTTTTCGATTACGACCGCAAGGAAGCAAAGACGCACGGAGAGGCGAGCGCCAAAAAGAGTCTTTTCGTCAACGGCACGCTCTTTGACGGCTGCAGAGTCCTCGTTGTGGACGACGTGGCCACCTCCATGGGAACCAAGTACGAGCTTCTCGAGAAAATAGACGCCGAGGCCGAGGCGAGGGGGATTGCAGTCCGTGTGGAAGGGATCGCCATCGCGGTGGACCGTGAGCAGACGACAGCGGTGTATGATGCCGCGGGCCGTGTCGTCCCCGGGGTGAAAGGCAAGAACGCCATTGCCGATTTTGTCGCCAAGAGCGGCGTGAGGGTCTACTCGGTCGCCGGGATCCGGGAGTTGGTGGACTACCTTTACCAAGAGAAAATCCCCTTACTGATTCGGGGGGTGCGGGCTCCGATGGACGGGCATACCAAAGAGCGGTTCGACGAGTACCTCAAAACCTATGGCGTAGGATGAACAGGGGCTTTTCTTCGACGGCGCGCAAGTCTCTGTCCCAGACGATGCGCGAGATCCTGGGCAGCCGCAGTCCCCGGGAGATTGTGGAAGGCGGTCGTCCTCTTGCGGCGGTCCTGATTCCTGTGTTCAGGGAGAACGGGGAGTACAAGGTGCTCTTTACCCAGAGGACCCACACCGTGGAGCACCACAAGGGACAGGTTTCTTTCCCCGGGGGTGTCGTGGAGGAAGAGGATGCATCTACCCGGGACACCGCCCTGAGAGAGGCCCGCGAAGAAATCGGGCTCCTCGAAAACGATGTGGAAATCTTGGGAAGAACCGATGACGCCGAGACATTGGCCTCCAACTTTGTCATCCACCCGTACGTGGGCCTGGTCCCTTGGCCTTATAATTTTGTGCTGAGCAGGCATGAAGTAGAACGACTGATCGCGGTTCCTATTACGGTCTTCGAGCCGGGCAGCCGACATGCCGGGCGCCAGGCCGTGGAGTACCAAGGAAGGATTTATGCGGCCGAGGCGTACACGTTTAAGGATGTGGTCATTTGGGGCGCCACCGCACGAATGATGGGAAATCTCATGGAAATTGTGGGCGGCAGATTCTCCTTGCCATCAGGGGCGGAATGATTTATAAAGAACGTTGTGCTCGGGACGTGGCTCAGTCTGGTAGAGCACCGCGTTCGGGACGCGGGAGTCGCTGGTTCAAATCCAGTCGTCCCGACCATTTGAAATGGTTGAAAGCCGCCCTATCCTGGGCGGCTTTTTACATAGGGCTTTGGAACGGACGGCATTTCAGGCTGTGAGATGGCGATTACCCCTGCCTCGGGCGGCGACACGGGTCGGAAAGGCTTGTGCCTCTCCCGAGCGAAGAGCACACTCCCATGTGGAGGCGTCGATCCGGAGGCGGTACCGTGGGATTTCCCTCTCGCCGTCCCCGTATCGAGGCATCCCGCAGGAAAGGAGGAAAAGATGAAAAGAGCGATTTTTGGTTCCCTCGTGGCAGCTTCTTTGGGACTCTGCCTGGGCTTATTTGCCTGGGCATCGGAGACGGAGGAGTGTGAAAAGAAGAACCTGGACGACATTCGGATCGAAAACGAAGGCTACCAACGCGACATCAAAGGTCCCGTGCCTTTTTCGCACCGGGCCCACGCCAAGGACTACGGCATCAGCTGTTGGGATTGCCACCATGTGTACGAGGGCGGAGAGAATACCTGGATGCCGTGGGGGGATTCGGCCCAGCAGCAGTGTAGTACATGCCATGATCCCAACGAAAAACAGGGAGATGTGGACAAGCTCCAGAACGCCTACCACAACAACTGCAAAGACTGCCACAAGGCCCTGGCCGAGCAGGAAAAGCCTACAGGCCCCTTTCGAAAATGCAATGACTGCCACCAGAAGAAGGAATGATCGTATTCAAAGTCCATAAACGCGGCAAAAAATCAGGGGAGACCGGGAGCCCTCAGGCCCGAGAGTAGTTCTCACGGGCGCCGGGGCAGGGTTTCCCGGTCTTGCAGCTTGCCCGGTCGATTCTTCCCGGGGATTTGGTAGGTGCGCCCCCGTGCAGGGCGATGAAGGAGGCGATACATGCGTTTTTTGAGGATTTCCCTGGGCGTCCTGCTGGTTTTGGCCGTTGCGGCCGTCGGCCTGGCCGAAGAACACTCCGCCGGGGATCTCCAACTCCATGTCGAGGAATTTACGATTCCGAACGGGATGCTCTTCCTCGTGGTCGAGCGGCACGCCACGCCGCAGGTGGCGTGCCGTGTAGCCGTCAGGGCGGGATCGGCCCTTGAGGAAGCCGGCAAGACCGGCATTGCTCACATGCTTGAGCATATGATGTTCAAAGGAACGAAGAATTTCGGGAGCCTGGACCCGGAAAGGCACCGGGAGCTTCGGGATGGAATCGAGCAGGCGTACCAGGCGGTTCAGGCGGAAAAAATGAAACGGCATCCCGACCTGGACCGAATCGAGACCAAACTGGCCGAAATGGAAAAGCTCCAGCGTGAAGCCCGGGAAATCTATGTTCCCCAGGCCTTTTCCCTGCAACTGGGAAAGAACGGCGCTACCCGGGTCAATGCGTTTACTACCACGGATCAAACCCAGTACACGGCCTCGGTTCCCTCGGATATGCTTGAACAGTGGTTTTCCATCACGAGCGAGCAGTTGTTTGAGCCCGCGTTCCGGGAGTTCTATGTGGAGAGGGAGGTCATCCAGCGGGAATGGGCATTTCGCTATGTGAACAATGCCGACGGCGCCGGCTGGCTGGACCTGAATGCAACGGCCTTCGCCGCTCATCCTTATGGGAATCCGGTGATCGGATGGAAGGGCGACATGGAGAATTTCACCCTTACGGATGCCGAAGCCTTTCATCGCAGGTACTACAACCCCGGCAATGCGGTTTGCGTTCTGGTGGGAGACGTGACCAAGGAGAAGGCCAGGGAGTTCGCAGACATCTACTTTGCGCGATACCCGGCGGGTCCGAGGTCGCCGGAGCGGGTGACGGAGGAACCCCCCCAAAAGGGCCCGCGAAAGAGCATCCGATTCCTGGACGGCGCACGAAAGCCCCTGGTGAGAATCGGATTTCATGCGGCGAGGATAGGGACCAAGGAGTTCTACGCCCTGGATGCGATGACCATGGTGTTGACTCACGGCCGGAGTGCCCGCATGGAGCAGAATCTCGTGGAAAGGGGTCTTGCCGTGGAAGCGTGGTCGGCCCACCCGGACAACCGCTACGGAGGGATGTTCATTTTGGGCGGATCTCCCAACGAACCGGCTGAAATCAAGAAGGCAGCGTCTGGAGAAGAGAGAAGAGGCGCCTATCTAAAAGCTTGCGAAGAACTCGAGGAACGCCTCCTGGAAGAGGCGGAAAAGTTGAGAACCGAACCGGTTTCCGACCGGGAGCTCTCAAGAATCAAGAAATTGACACGGCGGGATTTTCTTGACGGACTGCGAAGCAATGAAAGCTTGGCCGGCACGTTGGCCACCCTGGAGGTGCAGGTGGGCTGGAACTACTTCAGGACCTACCTGGAAAACATCAGCGAGGTGACTGCGGAAGACATACAAAGCGCGGCAAGGAGATTCGTTCGTCCGGAAGCCCGGACCACGGCATACGTTATTCCGGGGGGAGAGAGCGAAAGCCCGGCGGGATCCTACGCGGAAGTCCGCTCCGTTTCCGGCTCCGTGGTGAATAAAGCGCTCGGCCCGGAAAGCCGCTTAAACCGGTCCGTATATCCCACGCCGGCCGGGTGGAAACATCCCCTTTCCTTTGAACGAAAGCCGGAGAAAATCAAATACCCCGACGCCGTCTCCGCCCGGATCCACGGGACGCAAATTTTCTGCCTGGAGGACCATGAGCTGCCGCTCATCGATCTGACACTCCTTGTCCGCGCGGGCTCGGTGGACGTGGAAAAAGAGAAGATGGGGCTGTCCGCCCTGTTGGAATATGGCTTTCTTAAAGGCGGGACCGAGGCGTACACTCCCAGGGACCTGGCCATGGTTTTGGATGAGAACGCCATGGACCTCTCCGTCTCCGTGGGGGAGGAAATGTCGGTGATTCGGCTTTCGGTGATGAAACCGGACTGGGATCAGGGGCTGTCTGTGCTCCGGGAAATCCTCGCCCGGCCTCGGTTCGACCCGGAAGCGTTGCGCGTGGCCAAGGAAAAAGCCCTTATCTCTCTCAAACGCCAGGGAGGTAATGCCAGGGCTGTGGCTTTCCGGGAAAGCGAAATCTGGCACTTTGAGGGCCACCCGTACGGTCGGGATCCCCTCAAAGGGTTGGAGACCATTCCGGCGATCGGCCGGGATGATCTGAGAGAGTTTATGGATCGGTATTTCGTGCCTCGCAACATGGTGATTGCGGTGGCCGGAGACATGGAAGAAGCCCGAATCATGTCCTCGCTTCAAGGATTTCTCGATGGCTTGCCTTCGAAGAGCCCTCCTGGACGGCATATGGGCGAGCCTGATGAGACGCCTCCGGTCCTTGGGCTCATTCACAAGCCCGGGCAGGTGCAGTCTCAAATTGTCCTGGTGCTTCCGGGCGTCAAGCGGACGCATCCCGGCTACTGGAAACTGAACCTTCTCGCCACCGTATTCGGAGGAGGCAACTCCGTCCTCTACAAACGGTTGCGCGAGGATCTGGGGCTGGTCTATGCGGCCTGGTTCTACCAGGGCTACAAGTGGCACGCCGGGATGCTGAAAGGCTACATCGGGTGCAAGGGTTCAAGCACGCGGCAAGCCCTGGAAGAAACCGTGAACATTATGGGGCTGCTGAGAGACGAGGTCCCGCAACAGCTTTTGGAGCAAGAGAGGATGGATGCGCTGAACAGCTTCGTGTTCAATGTGGACACGCCCTCGGACCTCTCGGAAGCGTATGCCCGCTACCATTTGCGAGGCGAGCCCCTGGACACCCTGGAAAGGATCCAGGAATCCTTCATGGATGCGACGAAAGAGGAACTGGAGGGCCTGGCGAAAAAGTATCTGGATGCTTCGAAGCTCCAGGTCTTTGTGGTCGCGGACAAGAATACGGTCGTTTCCACAAAAGGCGGATCCAGCGTGACCCTGGCCGAGGATCTCCGGGCGCTTGCCGGGGAGCTTGGCCTTCCGTACAGGGAGATACCGCTGCGCTAGTTTCCATCCATAAATGGTCTTTTTCTTCGCACCCTGACGGGTGACTCAGACCCCACCCTACGGGCGGGTCCCCGGTTTCCTTGACCTTGCGAAAAACCTGTCCTTTATGAATCGGAAACTCCCAAGTGCCCAAAAATGATTTGTGGATGGGCACTACCTAATGGTCCCAAAGAGAAATGGTTCATCCGGTTTTCGCCTCCTTACGTCGTTGAGGGGGAATGAGCCACTCTGCAGCATTTCCCGGTTCGCGGCTGACGCCGCTCCTACAGAAGCGCTTCCGACCTCCCTGTAGGAGCGGGCTTGCCCGCG
>CAYVUX010000256.1:0-5672 GCA_964455075.1 uncultured Desulfobacteraceae bacterium
CGATGCCGAAGGCGACGGTCAGGACCTTCCCTGGCAGATGCGAGGCGATAAAGGCTCCGATGGCCCCGGCGATGCCGAAGGTCACCCCCGCCTTCCAGAGGACAGCCCCCTTCTTGTGGTGCGTCAAGGCGCCGCTGAAGGCCGTGGGAAGAACCACCAGGAGATTGGTCCCGAAGGCGATCCGGATGGCAATGGTGGGATCCACGCCGATGGATTTCAAGGCCCAGAACTGCACCGGGACCATGATAAAACATCCTCCCACCCCCAGAAGCCCCGAAGCGAATCCAACGCCCAGACCCGTAATCAGTAATGCAACGACTTGTGCAGCCTCTACCTCCATTTCTGCGACCTCCTCTCATAAATTCGTAACATTCCCGGTTAAATATCGCGAATCATGTCCGGCACAGGTTCGCCCTCCGAATATCAGGGAGCTTTTTCACTGTCTCCCTAATCTCCGGGTTGTTTTCCAGCCAGTGTTTAAGATTCCCCAGTACGGTGGCGGCATAAGGGCTGCTGCTCCCATCGTTCAGCCGATAGTGGACCCACAACCCTTCCTTCCGAGAATCCAACAGCCCTGCCGTCTCCAGAATCTTGAGGTGCTTCGAGACGGTGGGTTGAGCAACTCCCAAAGCCGCCTGGATTTCGCATACGCACAGCTCGCCATGCTGAAGCATCTTGACGATTTTCACCCGGTTGGGGTCTCTCAGGGCCTTCATGACCTTGATGAATTCTTTCATGGGTGACCCCTTCCGTACCATCAGAACTCCTGACCTAGGTCATTAAGGATGTGAAACATAAGCGTAGCGGTGTGAATTGTAAGACCCTGAAAACTGGTCCCCCGAGGACTAATTCTCCGGGAATACCGTTTCATTAAATTTTCCGCTGCTTTTTATAAAAACCATCGTTAAATTAGTTGGTTACTGGCTTATGTCAGGAGTTCTGACCATAGTGTTTTACAAAAAACGTGGAGAGGTTTGTGCACTCCTCTCAGTCAGCGTTAATTCCATTTCAGGGATGCCGGATGATGTAAACGCAAACTCAACCCATATTTCTTCATCTTGCGCCAGAGCCTGGTGCGGCTCATGTTCAAGGCTTTTGCCGCTTCAGGCCGGTTCTGTGGGCATTGCTTCAGAATCGCCCGTATCTTTTCGGCTTCCTCGTATTCATTTGCCGACAATAAGGGTCCCTGACCTTCATGCCCTTTCACCACATCCCGGGACAGATGCTCCATACCAATCACGTCTCCCTTGCAGGTGATAAAGGCGTATTCGATGATGTTTTCAAGCTGGCGGATATTGCCCGGGAAGGGATGACCCATGAGGGATGAAAGGACATCCGGGACAATCCCCTGGATGTCACGGCCTTTGAGGAGATTGAATTTCCGAATGAAATGCTCGACAAGAAGCGGCATCTCCTCTTTTCGTTCTCTCAAAGGAGGTAGTTCGATCTCCACCACATTGAGGCGATAATAGAGGTCCTCCCGAAATCTCTCCTCCCGCACCAGTCTCCTGAGCGCGAGATTGGTAGCCGTCACAAGCCTGAAATCAGAGATTAACGCCCTGGTATCGCCAAGGGGGGTGAACTCGCCGCCTTCCAGGACCCTCAAAAGATCCGCCTGAAACGACGGAGAGGTACTGGAGATCTCATCCAGGAACAACGTCCCCTTGTCGGCGAGGAAGAACCTGCCCGGCTTGTCCTTCATAGCGCCCGTAAAGGCCCCTTGCCTATAACCGAACAGCTCGGATTCCGGCAGGGTCTCGGGCAGGGCCGCGTAGTTGACGGCAATGAACGGACCCTCCTTGCGGGGGCTCAGATTATGGATGGCCCGGGCAATGAGTTCCTTGCCCGACCCCGTGGGGCCCTCGATAAGTACAGGGCTGTCGCTTTCCGCAATATCGGGGAGGAACGATAGGATCTCATTGATCCTGGGGTGCCGGCCTACAATGTCCTCATGGGTGACCCTTTGGGCCAGTTGTCTTTTCAATGCTTCCAGTTCAGAAAGGTCCCGAAAGGTCTCCACCCCTCCGATGATTTGGTTGTTCTCATTCTTCAGAATGGCCGTGCTGATGCTGATGGGCTTTTGATCGCCTGACTTGTTGATAATCAGGGCGGGAAGGTTCACTTGGGGTCGCCCGCTGGCGAGGGTTTGCTCAAGGGCACATTTTTTCTCACAGATGCTGGCCCGGAAAATATCAAAGCAGTACTGCCCGACGGCCTCTGTGCTCTTAAAACCCGTGATGGTCTCAGCCGCTCGATTGAAGGAGGTGACCCGCTTGTCGAGGTCGATGGTAAACACGCCGTCGCTGATGCTCTCTAAGATGGTGCAGCAGGGGGCTTTGAGAGCGGATGTGATGTTGCAGAATACAGGGGCCGCCTCCGTTTGCGACCGAATCTCTTTTTGGCCTCGAGTCGTTTTCCGTTTCATTCCATGCAATTCCAAAGAGACTATTGGGCCATATTCCTGGGACCGTAACTGGCCTCGAAGACCGGCACTCAGTGGGGCTGAAGCGAGGCCTTCACCTGTTTGGCCATGGTTTCCCTGATAAAGGCCAGTGCCTCCCCGGCATCCTCGTCCATGTCAATCCGCAGGATCTCCTGGACCTGAGAGGCATTCAGTTCAATCATCACCTTTTTGAGGTTCATGACATTCTCCGGTTATTGCACGCAACTGCGGCAGTCCCTGTTGGGTTGCGCTGAACAGAGTTGATCGGCAGTAAAAAGCGGATCTCCCTGCCGCCGTTTTTGTATGATATGTTCTATTATGGGGTCGATGTTGACGGATATCCGTTTGAAAATCAGTACACCCATGGTTATCCCACAGACGAGACCGGCGGCCATGGCCATAATCCCACCCGCTATGTCAGTAGAAAAGCCATCGGTTAAAACGCCTGCGAGGATGACCCCTGCAATGAGGCCGAGTACGGGAACACCGAGTAGCGCAACCGCATTCTTCAGCAGCCCGGAAGTATCCCGAAGAACCGAAACATAATCCCCGACTTCCGCGCCCACCCCATTCAGGGCCGCAATGGTTACGGTGGAGCCGTCCGAGGCGCAGTGGCACACATGCCGATTCACATAAGACGACGCGCCAGGCACACCCGGGCGGACCGGCTGAATCACCACTTCCGCCTTACCGTCTTTTTTGAGGGTTGCTACAAATCCTTCATGCCGTGGCATCTGATTGATCCCTTTGACTTATCAAAACCGTCTCGCATGGCCCGGAAAAGCCAGAAAACAGCGGCGCTCGCAACGCTACTCATCGTCAAATGTGATACTTACGCCGCCTGTTTGCTTACACAGGTTCTCTGACAAAAGGCCTGCTTCAATTCTACATACATGGATGATGCCGCAAGGAACAAGGCAGTTGCTGCTGCAACCGAGTTTCTGCGCCTTGTTCATGACATAATTTTCTTTGATGTCCAGGGTCTCCCGGATCGGGATCTCCATATGCGACATTTTTTGTATCTTCTCACACGGGGTCTCAATGTCTACGATATGTCTACGATCACCACTTTGCCTTTGCGGTATCCTTCAATGTGATGATCAAACCCGCAAATCGCGGCGTGTACGGTTGCTCTCGCCATCTTATGCTTCCCTCCTCATGGTCCATTTAGATGCGATTTGAGTTTCTGCCTCGATTGCTGTTCCAGGCGCTTCACAAACCCCTTCATCAACTCAAGTGCCTCGTGGCCGTCCTTATCTAAAAGCGCCCCTTTCATGCGCATATATTCCTCGTCGGAAATGGTCAGAACCATTGGTTTGCCTCCACGGTGCTATTTACAGGCTTTGAGCCCTTCTCTTAAAAGATTGAGGAAGGCCCGCGGCGATCCCCGGTCCTCCTTGAAACGCTTTGCATCAAAAATGAGCCGGTCCTCTCTCCTCTGTACATGGGTGCTGCACAGCCTGCCGTTCAGGTAATCCATGTGCAGGCCCGCATCCGTGATCAGGCTCCTGAAATCCACCAGGGAGGCCGGGACCTCCACCGGCTGAATATATTGTGGGAACGGCGAAATGACGGTCTCATACCACAATCGTGCCATTTCCTCGAGGACCTCTTCAAGGCTTAATTCGCCCGGCAGAATTTCGACTTTGTCCTCATTGATTCGTCTGTAGTCCATTTCAGGATGGGTCCATATTCTCTATTATCCGTATGTCCAGGCCCATGCTCTCCCCCCATCTCTGGATAAGCCACCCATTTTCCCGGGCTTTTTCCAATTGCGCCTCACGCTCGCAAGACTGCTGTTCACTCGTCTCATAGGTCGGGCACGCGAAATAGTACCATCCTTTGTAGCCTCCAAACGGGGTCCCGTCATCGGGCGGGCTCCAGAATTGCAGGCTCCGTGCGATCTGTCGATCCACAGGCACCACAACATGGTATTGAGATGCATCCGTTGCAATCCCCGATAAATCCCTCGTTGCCGCAGCCCTCCGCCATGGTCGCTCGAAAAAGATCTGAGAGTCTTATTTGGAGAAATGGTTGGGTCATCAGACGCTTAGTATCCCTCCGCTTTCATCGGCTCGGATCTGGATCTCCCGCTTCCGCCGTGCCGCACCATCTCTATCTCGGCCAGGATGGCCAGGGCAATCTGGGCCGGTTCTCTCCTATCCAGGTCGAGGCCAATGGGGCCATGAAGACGGCTTAACTGCTCATCCTTAAATCCATCCTCCCGGAGATGCCCGAAAACCGTTCCTATCCTTCGCTGACTGCCGATCATTCCTATATAAGCGGCCGGCGTGGGCAGGATGTCGCGCAGGGCCTCCTCGTCGGATATATGATCCTCTGTGAGGATTACCACATAGGTATCGGGTTCGATCGCTTCAGGCGCCAGTACGTCACAATCCCCCCCTTTCCGTTCTCATGTCCACAATCTTGACGTCATACCCCATAAGGCGCGCGATTTCGGACAGGGGCCGACCGATATGCCCGCCGCCCACAATGAGCAGGACCGGTTGGTTCAGATACGGTTCCATAAAAACCGTGACATCGCCCCCGCAAAGGGTACCGATGGCATCTTCCCCTTCTTCCCTTAGCGAATAGCAAACCTCCTTCGCCGCACCCTTCAAAAGGGCTTCTCGGCAGGCCTCACGAACCCGTTTTTCCAGCTCGCCTCCGCCTACGTTTCCCATGCAACGCCCATCAGGCCTCACCAGAAGTTTGGACCCAACCCGCGCGGGCGAGGCTCCCCCCACATTGATAACCGTCGCCAGCGCCACCGGGTCACGGTTTTCAATGGCGCTGACCAGTTCTTTCAGGACATCCAGCATGATTTGCCTTTTCGACACACGACTGGCTCAAAGACCGAGGATTACCCCATCATGTCCTTCATCATGGACTGCATCCGGTCCATGTCCATGCCTTTGGATTGCATCATGTTCATGCAGAAGGGCATCATTTCGCCCATCATCTTTCGCGGGTCGTTCCCGAAGGCCTCCGCCATCAAGGGCATCGCCGCTTTCATGAACGCGATCTTTTCTTCGTCAGTAAGTGCCTTAAAATCGTTCAATACCTTTTCCATTGCGTGCCTCCTTTCTGATGGTTCATGTTTCTCTATTGCCTCAAGCCTATGGGCCTTAGGGTTCGCATTTGACGTAACAGACGCCCGTGGGCGTTTCCACGGCGTACGGGAAAAACTTCTTGCGGATCCACAGGGCGAGATGGACCAGGTTGAGGA
>CAYVUX010000257.1:0-5017 GCA_964455075.1 uncultured Desulfobacteraceae bacterium
AAGAATTTTTCCATGGACATCCGCAGAAATCACGCCGGCAGCCACATTGGCCAAGACGATTTCCATATACAAACGCCGCTGCTCCAATTCGATGTTGCTCTCAATCAATTGACGATTCGCTTCTTCCAGATCCGCTTTGCTGTTCTTCAGATCCATGGTCATCTTGTTGAAGGAGTTGACCAAGCTCCCAATCTCATCTTCTCCCTCCAAATCGATGAAGAAATCATAGTCCCCCGCTGCGATCCTGTTTGTTCCTTCAGCAAGTTCCTTGATGGGGATCGTGATCTCACGGGACAGGTAGAAACCGAACCAGACCGACGAAAAAATGATAAGCAGTGTGACAACGGACAAGGTGATCATGTGAGTTATTTTTATGGGCCTCTTGAGCATCTTGAGCTGGCGATACTCCTGGAGCCCGTTCGATATCGCCTGAAGCCGGTTCACGAAACTCCCCGGGATAAATTTCGCCAGCTCAACAACACCTACTACCGCCTTTGATTCCGTCCTCGAAAACACGGGGACAACCCCTCTGACCAAATCCCCATGTGTTGAGGATTGGATGACCTGATTGTCGGAGCCCCTGTCCATACAAGTTCTGAGAATATCTGCACCGAGTTCCTTGAAAGTGCTTATATGAATCCTGGGATTCTCCGATGAGGCCTTCTGCTGGAGGTTGTGAGCGTACACCTTGAGAGAAGCCAGGGCATATTCCTTCTGCTTTTCATGAATGAATCCCTGCAGATTCTCTCTCTCGGACTCCAACATGAAACCCTCATAGGTGATGACGCGGCTCAAATTATTTCCCAGAAAAAGAATTTCGTCGGAAATTCTGTCGTAATACTCCTGTCCGACTTCCAGAGAATTTTTCAGTGACTGCTCAATCTGAAGCTTGAACCAGTATTCAATCGAGGAGGAGATAAACTGCACCGAAACGAAAAACAGGATGATCGTGGGGAGCAACGAGAGAACAACAAAACCAAGCACCAGCTTCGTTCTAAGCTTGGCTCCCATGATGTTCTTTCGCCTTTCGAACAACAGCTTTACCAGGTTTCTTACTGTGAGAAAGAGAAGAAGGAGAAGGAGGATTACATTGATGTTTATGAGGATAAAAATCAGGATACTGCTTGAAAACGGAAGATCCACGTCCAGGTTCAGGGCCCGGACTCCCGCGTAGGTCAAAAAAGAGATGACGACCAGCAAAGAGACGATGAGGTACCTTTCACGGCGTCTTCTTTTTAGATCCTGCTTTTCGCTTTCAAGATATTCTTTCATTGTCAGAAATACCTGTTATCACCGAATGCCGTCACCGGGCACCCCCGATCCGCAAGCCGGGCATGGACCTCGGAAAGCATCCGTCGCCGGCCCATATAGGAATGAAAACTCCTTGTGGCTTCGCCGAATTCGCGGACAGGCCCGGGGGGCTGCCGGAAAACACCCGGCTCCCCGCTGAAGCGGGATCCCGCGAGCGGCGTTGCCTTTGACCTTCGTCACGGCGTACCGTGAGTCCGCCGCATTCCTCGGGTCTGCGGAAGCCTTGCATCCGGGTGCCTTCCAACTGTCTCCAATAAGGCAGTAGTCCGGCAGCCTCCTAGTATGTGAAATCCACCGTGTACCAATCCGTTTCAAAATCCCATAAGGAGAGGAAAAACAAGATGTGATGCAAGTAGAAGGGAAGTCTGATCTTATCCAATTCAGCCTTGAGACTGACCCGATAGCGCTTTCCCTTTTGGAGCTCTTTCAAGGGGACCACCTCCAAGCCCACGATTTCAGACATCAAAGCTTTGGCTTTTTCGAAATCCGTAACATCGAGAACTTCGCCACCCTTTTCAGACAGACTCACCCTGTAGGTCTTCTTCAGGCTGTCATATTGGATCTCATGGGCAACGCTAAGATCCGCGACTTTCTTGTCCCACCAAAGCTCTCTCTTCTCATATACTTCCACAAGAAATGTAAATGTGGTGCCGATTCCGTTGTGTATAGCCTTTGTTAAATCCTCAGTGAAGCAATTCGCTACTTTAAAGTAAACGAGGAGGTGATCCCTCGTATTGGTCACGGTGATCCCCTCGAGCGAGGCCTCCTGAGCCGGCGAGGGGCTGACTGCAAAGCAAACAGTCAGGAGGATGGAAACCAGTAGAGAAATGCCTGTGTTCTTCATAGTTCGTTGAGCCTCATACCTTCGTTTTCCGGTAAGCACCTGCCGGTTATCAGGCAATCCGAGGTGAAATCCCCCTGGAGGGAGGGCATTCGGGTCATTCATCTGCCGGGGAGGCGTCCTGAACAGCCTTGCGGGGATAATACGTCAGAACCTCTTGAAATTCAAGCTATACCTCCCTCGAAACAGGAGAGTCGTTTTCCGGAGGAAACAAGGTCCTTGCCCGGGCACCCCGGGTCAGAGAATGAAAACCGCACAGCGTGAAATCTCCCATCCAGCAACAGGGGCTGGGCAGGTTCGGGCAGGTCGAGGAACTTCACACCCGGATCTTCGGCAAGGATAAGGGAATTCCGAAGATCGGAGCGGATATCCCATTCATGGAGAAAAGGGCATGAAAAGTGGCACAGGGCCTCTCCCGAGGAATTTTTAAGGAGAAGAGGCAGAGCGGACAAAAAAAAGGCCCCTACGAAGCATAATCCGCTTCAAAACGGCCCCAAGGTTGTACGCTGCGTCCTTCGAATCACACGGGGATAGGGTCCGCCCATCCGAATGCGGGGATCTTCACCCGGTTTTTCGCGCAGTCCTCTGTGGTCTTAAATGACAGGACCTTCCAGTGTTTCCTTGATCCTATCAATTGCCTCAACATAACATGATTCAGAAAATGACCGGATTTTCGGACCACAAATCGTCCGATGACCGGGCACCCGATGAGAGAAAGGTCTCCGATGAAATCAAGAATCTTATGGCGAACGAACTCGTTTTTGAATCGCAGTCCGTCCTCGTTCATAATCCTAAAATCATCAATGACTACCGCATTGTCCAGGGATCCGCCCTGGGCAAATCCATTTTCCTTTAGAATTTCAACGTCTTTAAGGAATCCGAAGGTTCTAGAGGCACTGATTTTCCTCGCAAAATCCTTTCCAGAAAAAGTCAGGGTATATTCCTGGTTCCTAAGGAGAGGGTGCTCAAAATCGATGGTATACTGGATGCTGAGTTCCTTTGAGGGATAGATATGAATGGATCGGTTGCCGTCGATGACCTCAAAAGGCTTCTTGATAATCAGGAAGTGTTTCGGAGCATGCTGCTCCCTGATGCCCGCGCTCTTGATAAGGAATACAAACGGGGCCGCACTTCCGTCCATGATGGGAATTTCAGGCCCGTCCACGTGAACCACGGCATTGTCAATGCCCAGTCCGAAAAAAGCGGCCATCAAATGCTCAACTGTGGAAAGACTGCATCCGTTTTCGCTGAGAGTCGTGGCCAGCGTGGTGTCCAGCACATTCTCAAAACGCGCACTGACCATCGGGCAGGCATCCAGATCAGTCCGGATAAACCGGATGCCGGCATCCGGGGGCGCCGGCCGCATGTGGATATTGATCTTATTGCCGGTATGAAGGCCTATTCCGGTGCAGCCGATTTCCTCTTTGAGTGTTCTCTGTCTGTAATCCACTCCGCACTCCTCCTGCTGAATGACTCCTGCTTTTCTCTCAAAAACCCTATGCAAACTTCCTGCCAAATAGACCGAGGAAACCGATGATTCATCCATATAGAAACGCTCCTCCGCCCCGGCCCATCCACGAATTCGACGGGGCTGCAAGGAGATATCGCTTCATGGATGAATTTCCCTCGACCCGATTCATTAAGGCTAATGAAATTAATAATTTAGGGGTATGTATACCATAGCGCTCCACACGGCCGGCCCAGCGGATTCATCCGCCCCCCAGGATTGGCGACGAATCCCGGAAAAAGTCCGTTCCCGGATTGAAGCGAAATGACCCCGGGTTCCTTTCTTTGGAAACGAGGGAGAAGCGTTCCTTATCCGTTCCAATTCCTGATCATTGCAAAAAAGCCACACTCCTGTGGCAAATTTGTCACACCTTGCGGCCGAAACCGATAAAATGAAACCTGTTCGGACATTTCCACTTGAATTGCATGCAGGGACAGTATTAAACATGGATCCTCCAGTAGGCGATTGCACTTTCGTCTTTTGCTGTTGACAATAACACAGACGGCCTTCCTGATGCCGCTTGGTGGGACTCAGTGAGGCGCAGCAGCTTCAATAAACAACCGCGGTTTGGAAAGGAGAAATATGCCATGATAAATAGAACCCTATTGGCCATTGGGTTAGGTCTGGTAGCCCTGGCAGGCACCAACTGTAATGCCAATGAGGAGGCAAAGACAATGATAATTAATCCAAGGGTTGTTATGGAAACTTCAGAAGGCAATGTAACCATCGAACTTTGGGCGGAAAAGGCTCCGATAACGGTCGCGAACTTTTTGCGGTATGTTGATGAGGGATTCTACGATGGGACCATATTTCACAGGGTCATTGACAACTTCATGATCCAGGGCGGAGGATTTACGGCTGAAATGCGGCAAAAACAAACCCATTCACCCATCAAGAATGAGGCTTCTGTGGAACTCAAGAACGATCGGGGAACAGTTGCCATGGCAAGGACCCAGGTTGTGGACAGCGCAACGTCCCAGTTCTTTATTAATGTCAAGGACAATGATTTTTTAAACCATCGGGATAAAACTCCAAGGGAATTCGGATATGCCGTATTCGGGAAGGTCGTTGAGGGCATGGATGTGGTTGATCGTATCAAAATGGTCAAGACCAAGACAGTCGGCCCATATGGAGACGTGCCGGAAAAGCCTGTGCTCATTCAGCATGTGAGGAGAGTTGAGAACGAGAAAGGCAATAAAGCGCGACAGGAATAGTTGTGCGTAATTATTGCCCTGACGGCATTCCTTCTCCGAAGGCGTGAAGACGTAATTGACTGACATCACCCGCTTTCCCCTCTGGCTGCAGAAAAAATATCCGGTTCTTTCACAGGCCGATAAAATTCTGGCCGGCATGGTCTC
>CAYVUX010000257.1:5027-5659 GCA_964455075.1 uncultured Desulfobacteraceae bacterium
CGCCTCGGAGACCCGTTGGAAAACAACTCTTCAGAAAATCGATGAGTTCCGTGCGTCCCTCTTCCATGCTCTGCGACCGTTTGATCCGGTCGGCACCAAGCCGCCACGGGCAAGCCGGAACCTTTGGGGCAAACAGAGGCTTGAAAATTCCATCAATCTATAATACTTAAGAAATCCGGCAAGTCCATGCCGGAACCCGGCACACGAGTTGCCGGAAACGGTTCCACCGTGATCTTATACCGGGCTCAAAATGTCTCCTCCGCTTCATGTCAAAACCGTATCGGTCTTACTCCTCTTTTTGGTCTTTGTGCTCGCAGGATGTCCTGCACCTCTGGAAGAAGAAGCACGACGACCCGAGGAGGCCCTCAGACCCGTCCGTTTCTTTTACCCTGAATTCAAGGACGACCTGGGATCCTCCTCCCTGGTACAGGCTATCCAGAGAAACTTTGAGTATCTCGAACGACTGGATCCGGCCCACGTTTTCCGCTACGGCTCTGATGCGTTCACATGCCGGGACGTCATGGAGACCCAGCGCCTCTTTCTCTTGCTGATCAGAAGGCACCCCGAACCGGAAGCCCTGAACCGGGCGATCAAGAAGAACTTTCGCCTCTACCGCGCAGCAGGACGAGCAG
>CAYVUX010000258.1:0-444 GCA_964455075.1 uncultured Desulfobacteraceae bacterium
GCATCGTATGCGCTCGTCATGATCATCTCCTCACGCCGCTTCTTGAGCTAATCGGAAACTCCCAAGTGCCCAAAGTAGATTTGTGGATAAGCACGAGCTAGCAGATGGTCCAGCCGCCGTCGATGGCGATGCTCTGGCCGGTAATGAAATCCGAGGCAGGACTTGCCAGAAAAATCACGATTCCTTCCAGCTCCTCGAGTTTTCCCCATCGTCCCATCGGGGTGCGCTCGTTGATGAAATCGTAGCGCTCTTTGTCTTCGGCGATCTGCTTGACCATTTCGGTTCCAAAGTAGGTGGGCGCGATGGCGTTGACACGCACGCCTTTTTTGGCCCATTCGAGAGCCATTATCTTGGTCATCTGGTTCACACCCCCTTTGGACGAGGCGTAGGCCAGCTGGTTTTCAATAGCGATGGTTCCCAGAATCGAGCTCATGTTGATGACTT
>CAYVUX010000258.1:454-5646 GCA_964455075.1 uncultured Desulfobacteraceae bacterium
TTTTCCGTACCCTCGCTCAATCATCTGCGGCACAAGGGCCTGCGCCACCAAATAATAGCCTTTCAAATTGGTGTCGATTACCCTGTCCCATTCCTCTTCAGGGTATTCCAGCACCGGCACGCGATAATTCGTTCCGGCATTGTTGACCAGGATGTCCACCTTCCCAAAGTAGTCCAGGATTTCACCGACGCCCTTTTTCACGGTTTGCCCGAAGGTCACCTCGAGTTCGAATCCGGCGCATCTCCTGCCGAGGCTCTCAATTTTAGCGACCACCCGGTCGATGTCGACGCGCACACGACCACAGACGGCGACATCCGCTCCCGCTTTCGCCAGGGCGGTTGCCGCAGTCTCTCCAAGGCCCTTGGAGCTTCCAGTCACAACAGCTGTCTTCCCTGTCAGGTCAAATTGTTCTAAACCCATAACCCCTCTCTCCGATCTTGATTGAGCTTTCTCGAATTTCATTCGGCCGAGGCTGAGAATTGCAGACCCTTCCCGGCTGCTTCGAGTTCTTCAAGCAGAATTTCGGCTGTCCATCGTGCAGCCAGAGCGGCCACCCGGGGGCAATCCCGACTGTGTCCGCCGGCCTGGACAAATGTCTCGAATTCTTCGGGATCATGCAGGCGGTAGGGGCGGCCCATGACCTTCCGTTGGACCTCGCGGCAAATGCAGCTGCCGTATTCGGCTGCAAAGCGATCGTAAAGACGCTTTGCCAGGCGGTATGCTGTGAAACGCTTCCCTTCCGGATCGTCAAAGGCATCCAGTTTGCGTCCGAAAGCCAGTCCAAGAGCCATGGTCCCGCCTGCCAGTGCCCCGCAGGAGCCTTCGATCGACAGGCCGATTCCCCCCGCCAGCCCGGAGGCGGCCCGGAATGCCTCCGGGTTTCGTATTTGGGGAAAGTTTTCCATCAGCGCCGCCACTACGGACTGGCCGCATCCGTGATAGATCTTTTCAAACCGATGGGCCTTTTCAGCCGTATCTTCGAGAAAGGCTTCTCTGGAATCGTAGGGGGCTTTCATAATAAGAACTCTCCATGTGTGTGGGGGTTATAAAGCGATATATTTTTCGATATCTTCTCTTTTGATCTCATTCCTGCTTCCGGACAGTTTGATGCGTCCGCTGTCCATGATGTAGATCTTGTCTGCAATGCTCAGAACAAAACCGAGATTTTGATCGGCCACCATCAGGGAGATCTCTTCCTCCAGCTTATTGATGGCTTTTGCGATGTCCTTGACCAGGAAAGGGGCCAGCCCTTCGGAGGGCTCGTCAATGATGAGCATGTCCGGGTTCATCAACAGCCCTTTGGAAATGCCCGCCATTTTTCTCTCCCCGCCGCTCAGATGCGCGCCTTTTCTCTTGAGAAGGTTTTCAATTCTCGGGAAAAGTTCGAAAACATATTCCCAGGTAAACGAACCGCTCCGCTCGGATACTTTGAAATTATCTTCAACCGTCAGATTGTGAAATACGCCGTCGGTATCCGGGACATAGGTAAGCCCCGATTTTGCAATGGTGTAGGGCGGCAGGTTCGTGATGTCCCGATCCTTGAAAGTAATCCGGCTTTTCTTCTTATTTACATAGCCCATGATGCCTTTAAGCGTCGTTGTTTTGCCCACACCGTTCCTTCCAACCAGGACGGCGACTTCTCCCGGGTTTACGGCCAGATCAACGTCAAACGTGATCTGACTCCTGCCGTAAAAAGAATTCAGGGATTCCACTTTCAATATTTCCCTCATGACGTTTCCTCTTTCAGATAAATCTTCCGGACGAAGTCATTGGACTTGATTTCCTCCTGGTTTCCCTGGGCTATGACCTCGCCTTCATTCATCACGATAATCCGATCCGCGATTCGAAACACGGTATCCATATCGTGTTCGATAATCGTGGTGATCATGTTTTGCCCTTTGAACCGCTCGACCGTCTTAATAATTTTCTCCTTCTCTTCCAGGCCCACTCCGGCCGTGGGCTCGTCCAGGAAGAGCACCTTCGGGTTCACGGCCATGGCCATCGCCATTTCAAGCAGTTTTTGATCCCCATGGGAAATGTTGACCGCCTTGGAATCTTTGAACTTGTCCAACCCGAACGTATCAAGCAATTCATCGGCCGCATCGTCAACCTCCTTTTTGGACTTTGCAAAAAGAAGGGGAACCTTAACATTTTCATGGACGGTCAGTTCGGGAAATATGTTGATAATCTGAAAAGTACGGGCGATTCCCAGTGCCACCCTTTTGTGAGATGGATATTTGGTGATGTCCAGATCTGCAAAATATACAGCCCCGGCATTCGGAGGGAACATCCCCGTGCAAATGTTGACCAGGGTTGTCTTCCCGGCGCCGTTGGGACCGATGATCGCGGATATGAAGTTTTCCTCCAACTCAGTGCTCACTCTGCGAAGCGCAACGAATTTGCCGAATGCCTTGGTGATGCTTTCTATTTTGAAACTCGACATGCGGTTTACTCTCCTCTGAGAAGCGTTTTAAATGATCCCACGATGCCGCCTCTGAAAAACAGCACCACCAGGAGGACAACAATCCCCAGGACGAGCTGCCAGTACAGCGTGTATTTTGTGATTATCTCCAAAGCCAGGACGTATATCAGGGTGCCGAATATGGGACCTGTAAAATAAGCGGGCCCGCCGATTAAAGAGGCGATGACCGGGATTGCGGAAAACGTCCAATGGGAGACCGAGGGGCCGATGTGTCCGTCGAGAAAAAGCCACAAAATGCCGGCAATTCCGGTGAAAAAGGCGGAAATTACCATAGCGTACATCCGGTATTTGATGATGGAATGGCCGCTGAAACTGACCCTTGTCTCGTTTTCCCGGATGCTTTCCAGCAGCAGTCCGAAGTTGGAATGCAGGATTTTGTAGATGATAAATACACATATCAGAATAATCGGAAGGATGACGTAATAGAATTCATGGAGCGACATCATCCTGCTGATTCCGGCAATTCCGTCCTCCCCGCCGGTCACGGACCGCCACTTCATGACGATACCCCAGAAGAGCATCGAGAACGAGAGGGTAATCAGGGCGAAGTGGATGTCTCGATGACGCAATGACAGAAAGCCGGTCACAAGGCTCATGGCAAGAACCACGAGAATGGCCAGAATAAGGCTGGTCCAAAGCGGAATGCCGAGTTTTGTCAGGCAGATGGCCACTGTATATGCAGTCCCGGAAAAGAACAGCGCATGCCCGAAGCTCAAGAGGCCGGTAAAGCCGAGCAGGATATTAAAAGCAACTGCATACAGGGAAAGGATGATGATTTTGCTCAGGAGATATACATTGTACTCGTTGAGAAATATCGGAAGGATCAGCGCCAGTAAAATAATTCCAGAAGCAACGCCGAGATTCTTATAATTTTTCACCGTACAATCCCTCCGGTTTGACGATTAGAACAGCGGTGAACAGAAGATATGGAATTGCCAGCGTAAAGCTCGGGATAAAAAGGGTCCCCATGGCTTCACCGATCCCGACAATCAACGCTGCGATAAATGCACCGGGTATGCTGCCCAGTCCCCCCATAACCGTTATGATAAAGGCATAGATGATAATATGCTCGCCCATGCCGACGGAGGCGGATGAAATGGGCAGTATGAGGGCCCCGCCGAATCCGGCAAGGCACGAGCCCAGCAAAAAGGAGGAGGCAAACAGAAGGTTGGGGTTGATCCCGCTTGCCTGGGCCAATTCGTTGTCCGATGTCAAGGCAATGATCATCTTTCCCCACATGGTTTTGGTGATCACCAGATACAGGAGAATGCTGATGAAGATGCCCAGGAGGATAATGAGGATCGAAAAGTTCGGGCATATGCGTCCCATGATTTCCGTAAACCCCAGATTCAACGGGGGCATCATGAGGGGAACCGTACCCCAGACATACCTGCTGATGTCATTGAAAATCAGGACCAGTCCATAGGTCAAGATGAGCTGAAAGAGGATGTGCAAAGAGTACACCCTCTTGATGAAGAGCCTTTCGCAGATGACTCCGAGAATCCCTGCGCAGATAATGCCGATGCACATGGCGGCAGGGAAATTTCCCAGAATCTTCATGGCGGTCAGCGTGAAGTAGGCCCCGAGCATATAAAAGGCGCCATGGGCAAAATTGAGCACCTTTGTCACACCGAAGGTAAAGGTCAGCCCTACAGAGACAATCCAGTACAGCATCGCACTTGAAAGTCCCATGATCAGCTGAAAAACGATGGAGTCCAGGCCCATATTCCTTCCCCGTTCGTTACTCGACGTTTTTCGTGAAGAAAATCGTCCCTCATCCGGAGACCTCCTGTCTCCGGATGAGGGTGCGCTCTCATGAATATTCTATGCCTTTACAAACGGCGGATAACCGCCAAACGGCGGTGTCTCCGTAAAAGGCGGATGTGGATAGTACATTTCCGCAGGAAAACCAATCAGATTGTTCAAGACCGGGATGGGATAATCGGCATCTCGCTTGATCTGGCCGAAAGGCACGTCATAAATGGCCTGATGGTCTTCTTTTCTCAGATAGGTGGCGCCCATCGGTGTGTAGAGCGGCATATTCTCCAGAAGCTTGATATGGGTGTCCACATCCAAGGTGCCCGAGAGTTCGATCAGCCGCTTAATGAGGTAAACCGCAGCATAGGATGTTGCACCGCTGTAGGCTGGGAACTGATTGAATTTCTTGTAATGGGCCTCCACAAAATGCTTGTTCAGGGATGTGGGGGGATACTGCCATACATAGCGGCCGGAAATCCAGCAGCCTTCCGGGTATTCATCGCGAAGCGCCTCCATGGCGTCAATGGACGACCCCATGGGATTGATCCAGGCATACCCGCCGTCGTACTTGACAGCTTTGAAAAGGCCCATCTGAAGCGCCTGCCGGACAAAGGTGAAGAGATCCACTCCCCATTCCACCGTGTGGATTCCGTCGGGCTTTTTGTTCATGATGGAAGAGATGTGGGGTTTGAAGTCGGTGGTGCCGATGCTGGCCCAGGCTTCCCCGACAAATTCCACATCCGGCCGGAGTTTCTTCAAGGTCTTCTTGAAAAACTCCCAGGAGTCGTAACCATAGGCATAGTCGGGATGAATGCCGGCCCACTTGGTCGCGGGCAGCTTCGCGGCAACGATCGCCGCCATAATGCCGTCCTGGTAAACCGGGGAGCTCAACCGGAAAACGTGCTTGTTTCCCTTTTCGTAGACGATTTTTTCGGTCAGGGTGTGCGTGGCT
>CAYVUX010000259.1:0-5628 GCA_964455075.1 uncultured Desulfobacteraceae bacterium
CAAAGCTTCATGCCCTTTTCTTGTGCTTCCCCCAGGCCTCTTTCCAGGTACATGGCCGTTCCGGGGTTTATGGTTCCTTCCAGCTCCAGGATCATTACCCCGTCCGCGGCCGACGCCGTCCCAAATGCACAAGGGAACCCCGCCGAGACGAGCCCCGAAAGAATGAGAATCCCCAGCCCTATGAGCTTCGCTCTACGCACGTCCCTTCACCTGCAGTCCCAGTTTCCTCATGATTTCCTTCACATCCTGCCAGACAAGGCCTTTAAGCTCACGCGCCCTGCCGGGGTTCCGTACGATGTAGGCGGGATGAAATGTGGGCATCACCGGAATCCCCATGTAGGATCTCCACGTTCCCCTGTCACGGGATACCACGAAATCGAATCCCAGCAGGCTGCGGCCCGCGATGTTCCCCAGGCAGCAAATCACCTCGGGGCCGATCAGACGCAATTGCTCTTTGAGCACCGGCAGGCAGGCCTCGATTTCATCGGGTTCGGGGTCCCGGTTTCGGGGGGGTCTGCACTTGACGATGTTTGCAATATACACCTCATCCCGAGGGATCTCCATGCCCCGCTCAATGATTCTTGTGAGGAGCTCGCCGGCCTCACCCACGAAAGGTCTTCCCGCAAGGTCTTCCCCCCGCCCCGGACCCTCCCCCACGAACACGAGCCGTGCACTGGGCGATCCTTCTCCAAAGACGATCGCCCTTCTTTCCGCATGAAGCTTGCACTTCCTGCATCCCTCGAGGTCGCCCTCCAGAGACGCAAGGGAGCGTGACTCCTCCTGCAGATCGGGTACGCCGCCGCCTGCAATTTCTTTCTCCAGCACATTGCGCAAACTTCGTGACAGCATCGGCGGATCGAAGCCCATCTCCCGGTAGCCCGAGACAAGGTTTCGAATACCCTTGAAGATCGCCTCCAAGTCGTCCGAAAGTTCCGCGCGCTCGAGGCTTCGCTTGTTTTCCATATCGGGATTGATCACGGTTTCGGTCCTCGCTTTTCTCTAAGCTCCTTTCCTCTGCTGAGAATCAAATCGGCCACCCGTTCCTTGGTCGTCATGGGGATTTCCTCGACGGTGCCGTCCCGGAAGATGAGCTTCACCTCGTTGTCGTCCACGGCAAAGCCGGCATCGCTCCTGGATACGTCATTGGCCACGATCATATCCAGGTTCTTCTTCTCAAGCTTTGCCCGCGCATGCGCCAGCAGATCTTCCGTCTCGGCCGAGAACCCTACCAGGACGCGAGAGGCCCCGTCCTCGGCGCAACTCAGCTCTTCCAAGATATCGGGGTTCTTGACCAACCGGAGGGTCGTCGTGGAAGGACCTTTTTTGATTTTCCCGGTTGAAGCCCTTTCGGGCCGATAGTCGGAAACAGCAGCGGCCTTGATAATCATGTCAAGGCCTTCGCAATTCTCAAAAACCGCCTGCTTCATCTCTTCGGCGGTGTTTACAGGCCGAAAAGCCACACCTAGGGGCACTTGCAGGCTGCCGGGACCGCTGACCAGGGTCACCTGGGCCCCTCTCCGGCGTGCAACCCTGGCCAGGGCATATCCCATCTTGCCGCTTGACCGGTTGCCGACGAACCGCACCGGATCGATGGGCTCATACGTCGGCCCCGCTGTCACAAGGATTTTCCAGCCGGCCAGATCCTTCGGAAAAATCATCATTTCCGCGTACTCCAAAATCCGGTCCGGCTCGGGAAGCCTTCCCGGGCCTTCGGCGCCACAGGCCAGCTCCCCCTCTTCCGGGGTCATCACCTCCACTCCGCGGCTGCGCACAAGCTTCAAATTCTCCCTGACTGCTGCATTTTCGTACATCCGGACGTTCATGGAAGGGCAAAGCAGTATGGGCGCCGTAGCTGCCAGGATCATGGAGGAGAGAAAGTCGTCCCCGATCCCGTGGGCCATCTTTCCGATAAAATCCGCCGTGGCCGGGGCTATCACAACGAGATCCGCTTCCTGGCCCCAGGTCACGTGCTCTATGGAAGGACCCTCTTGAGAAAACATGTCCCAGAGGACGGGATTGCCCGAAAGCGCCTGAAAAGTAACGGGGGAAACAAATCGGGTTCCGGCGCGGGTCATTGCGACCCGAACCTGCGCCTCCCGTCTCACCAGGAGCCTTACCAGTTCGGCGGCCTTGTAGGCGGCAATCCCGCCGCAGACTCCGACGACGATCTGTTTACCCTTCAGCACTGTTTCCTTGCTCCGATCTCCGCGAATCAATATCCCGCATATTCTTTCAGTGCGGCCCCTTCGAGGTTGGCTACCCATGCTCGATCATCCTCGATAAGCGTTGCAATCCGCGCCGCTTCCGATTCCGCGGTTTCGCGGTCCGGGAAAAAACCCGCCCGCACACGGAGCCACTCCTTCCCGTCCATTTGAGCCCGGCTGACATACACACGGTATCCCTGCCGTATGAGTGTGACGGCAGCAGGGGCCACGTTGTCTTCGTCCCTGGTGGAAAAGGCATTCACGACCCAGGCTCCGTCTCCGAATTCTTTGATGTTTTCGGCCGCTTCGGCCGGCCTCATGTATTTCAACTCCAATCCAGCGGGAAGCTCCTTGTACTGAAGACCTTTCAAGCCCTCTATCGTCAGGCGACCCAGGTTCAGGCGGACAAGGCTCGGCCATTTGTCCCCGTCTCCGTACACCTGCGGACGCGCTGCGATTGCAAAAAGGGTATCCCCCGCACGGGTCTTGTAGAGACTTCCTGTCTCCTTTGGAGATTCTTGTAGACTGGGCGCTCCCCCGGGGCGGGCCTCATACTTCCCCGGTCGAGGAGGCTTCTCCATAAGGGGGATATCCGCCTTAACCGGCCGCGGCGGGACCTTATCACGAATCAGGGTCCGTGCCTCCTCCTGCTTTCCCGGTTCTTGATCCTTGAAGCATTTGCCAAGAAACAGCAGGAATACGCAAAGAAACAGAACGCCCCCCAGCAACGCAAGGCTCGAACGGTGGCTGCTCGTGGTGCTGTGCCCTCTAAACCGCATGTGCCTCCCCGTGCATGGAAAAACACGAAAACATTTGTGGATCCTCCTGTCCGCTGGTATGATTGCCTCATCTAAACGGGGCTGGGAAGCTGTTGGAATGCGGAAGCCTTGCATCCGGGTGCTTTCCAACAGCCTCCAATGAAGCAGTAATCCGACAGGCTCCCGGGCGGCCCGGTTCGCGAGAGCATGCTCGAGACCGGTTCCTGCTTTGGCCTTTCCGCACTTGCAGGCACAGGCCCGGTGCGGTTTCTTTGGCGTTGGCTTTTCTTCAAGACATCAGACGGAATCCCTCTCAGCCCGTACAAAAACAATTTATTATAGCATCTCATTACGTTTCTTGCACGATCAAAATTCATTTCCCCACGCCGCCCAAGGAGATACAATCCCTCCCGGACGGCCACTTCGGCAAGGAGGACTGCATGCATGGGGCGTAAGATCGATCAACGCATAAGGCGCGGTTTTTTCGGAAGGATTCTTCACGTCGATTTGACTTCCGGAAAACTCACCTACGAAAACCGAGATGAGGCATTTTACCGGGCGTACCTGGGCGGGCTGGGCGTGGGGGCCAGAATCCTATGGGAGCGCATGAAAAAGGGGGCGGCTCCCCTGGGACCGGAGAATATCCTCGGCTTTACAAGCGGGCTCCTCACGGACACCGGCACTCTTTTCACGGGCCGCTTCAGCGTCGTGGGGAAATCCCCGCTCACCGGCGGCTGGGGAGATGCCAATTGTGGAGGGTATTTTTCTCCGGCTCTCAAAAGATGCGGGCTTGACGCCGTGTTCTTTTACGGAAAGAGCCCCGAAACGGTTATCCTTTATATCGATGAAAATTCTGCGGAGATCAAGGACGCCGGGACCCTCTGGGGCACGGACACCATAGAGACCGAGGCGCAACTCAAGAAACGTTACGGTCCTCGGGCACAAGTAGCGTGCATTGGGCCCGGAGGCGAGCGGTTGAGTTTGCTGGCGGGAATCTGTACGGATCGCGGCCGCATTGCCGCGCGTGGAGGCCTCGGTGCGGTCATGGGCTCCAAGCGTCTCAAGGCCGTGGTCGCCGCAGGCCGCACACGGGTCGGCGTGGCGGACAGGGAGCGGATTCGGGCCTTGAGCAGGGACTTCAGGAAACAGTTGGAGGGCGGAAAAGGACTGAAGCGTTTCCTTGGAGATCGCCTCTTCGGCCTTCTCGGCTGGTTTACGCGGAAAGGCCCTCTTTATACCCGTCAGCCCGCGGACCTTTTCAGATTGATGTTGAGTAGATACGGGACCTCTTCCATGACCTGCGTAAGTGCGGAGGGAGGAGACAGTCCCGTCAAGAACTGGGGCGGAACGGGGTATGCGGATTTTCCACTCAAGCGGTCCCGCAAAATCGGTGCCGAAGCGGTGGCCGCCTATGAGGTGCGAAAATACGGGTGCTTTTCCTGCCCTCTCCGATGCGGAGGCATTGTCCGGGTCGCCGACTGCGACCCTCCCATCGAGGAGATGCATCGCCCGGAATACGAGACCCTCTGCGCCTACGGCGCCCTGGTTCTGAACGATGACCTTCACACCATCTTCAAGGTCAACGATCTCCTCAATCGAGCGGGCCTCGACACTATCTCTTGCGGGACCGCGGTCGCTTTTGCCGTGGAGTGTTTTGAAAACGGCATCCTGGGCGTGGAAGATACGGAAAGCCTGGAATTGAACTGGGGTGACGGGGAGTCCATCCTTCGGCTCACCGAGATGCTTGTAGAACGGCGAGGCATCGGCGATGTCCTCGCGGACGGCGTTCAAAAGGCCGCGGATACTTTGGGCGCAGGGGCCGAGGCTTTCGCCGTGCACTGCGGGGGCATGGAACCTCCCATGCATGACCCCAAGTTCGATCCCGGATTCGGCATGGCCTACATGTGCGAGCCCACCCCCGGCCGCCACATGGTGGCCTCTTACATGCTCCTCGATCTCGAACGTCTCGACCGCCGGTTCGGCGGCGTCCCAAAGGCACCCGCTTTTATGACCTCCAGGGAGCGATACCGATACGAAAACAAGGCCGGGGCCATGGCGGCAGGCTGCTTTTTCAGAATGTTGGTGGACTGCGCCGGGGGTTGCATGTTCGGCACCCAAGTCGGAGGAGACATGCCCCTCATCGAATGGTTGAACGCGGCCACAGGTTGGGACCTCACCGGCGAAGACTACCTCGCCGTCGGCGAACGGGTGGAGCAACTACGTCAAGCCTTCAATGTCAGGGAGGGAATCAACCCGGCACGCGACTTCAAGCCCCATCCCAGGGTCACCGGACACCCCCCGTTTTCCAAAGGCCCGGCTTCAGGCGTCAGCCTGGACACGGATGCCATGGCCAAGGCCTTTTACGGGGCCATGGGATGGGATCTCGCCACGGGGAGGCCGGACCGCGAGCGACTGCACCGTCTCGGCCTCGCGGACGTGGCCGCGGCCCTCGATCCCGAGGATGACGCATGATCCCAAAGCGCAACATCAGCGTCAAAGCCGCTGTTCAGACTGTGTCGCAGTTCGAAAAAAACGTGATTCCGAACGAGCGACGCGCAGCATAGAAAGCTCCGGAATCCGATATGGTTGCCTTCTGTCAAGAAAAAAGACATCTCCCTCCCCTCCAAAGCGGGGTTTGTTTTGCTGAACTGTTCGATCCAGCGAGG
>CAYVUX010000260.1:0-5579 GCA_964455075.1 uncultured Desulfobacteraceae bacterium
CATATTACTAATGCCCGAAAACCCAAACCATGCAACGCTTTGTTCTGAACAAACGCAATACTTTTCCGTCCGAGGGCTGAAAGAATATATCCATCTTTTAATGACTCGCCATACTCTGTGGGCTACAGATTCGCAAGGTAAAAGAGCAATGGATTTCTCATGAAATTGTCTTTATCATGGGGTGCGATCCTTGACAGGCATGCTGTTCTAAAAACCATCAAAGCGCCCTGTATCGTCGAGGACGGACCGCCGGGCCGTTTTATCTGAGGAGGGAGCGCGATCCGATCTTCGAATCCATGCACGACGCCCGGCTCCGGATATATAAGATCCTCGGAGCGGAAAAAGACAACCATACAATGAAACAGAAGGTAAGGAGGGGAAAATGAAACTCAGGCTTCTCGGAGGGGTCTTTCCGGTCCTTTTGTGGTCTGTTCTCCCGGCAGCGGCAGGCTATCTGGACGTTCCAACCACGGGATATCCCACCATTCAGGCGGCCGTTAACCACGCCAAGGATACAGACACAATCCGCGTTGCTCAGGGGGATTACTACGAAAATGTGGTCATTGACACCTCTTGCGACATTGAAATCTCAGGAGGATGGTACGACTCATTTACCCGGCAACACCCCGACCCTACGCGCACCATACTGCACGGGGGGGCCATGCCGGCGCAATCCGTGGTGTCCGTAAAGACGGGAAAAGCGGGAGACATTCACTTGACTTTGAAAGGATTTCTCATTCGAGACGGATCCGGGGGCACAGGCGGGGGAATCTCGTTTTTCGCCCAAACCGGCGGGAGCATCAATGCCAGGCTCCAGGGAAACATCATCACGGAAAACGGCGCGGGTCTCGGGGGCGGGATCCACGTTCTTGCGGATAAAAGCACTGTACTGATCGACATGGACAACAACATCATTGCCGGGAATACCGCTCCTGCAGGAGGTGCAGGCGGCGGTTTCTACTTTGAGACAAGGGGAAACGGCTCCCTTCAATCGAAAATCCGGAACTGTACCGTGACCGACAATAAGGGGAGCCAGTTCGCCGGCGGCCTTTATGCGGATGCCCAGGATTCATCAAACATCCAGGTGGACATCAGGAACTCGATATTTTGGGGAAATCGCTGTCCCGACGCAAATGAAATGTACCTGATAAAGGCTGCAGGTGCAAATTTGACGGTAAATACCTCCTTCTCCGATATTGCGCCCGGCGGTATTGACGTGAAAAGTGGACAATACAACAATTTGGGCGACAACTTCAACTCCGACCCTCTTTTTGCCGACCCTGCGGCCGCGGATTACCACCTTACCAACACCTCTCCCTGCATCGACACGGGATCGAGCACCTCCTTCCCGCAGACCGACTTTGAAGGCCACTTGAGGCCCGAAGGCCCCTCCCCGGATGTGGGCGCGGACGAGTTCGCTCCTGAAGCACCCGTTCTGATGAACTACTTTGCTACAGCCGCTCCCGGCATGGACGGGACCGTATTTTCCTACGGAGGAACCCTCAGTGCGTCATTTATCCAGGTGGGGGATCTGGATAAAACCGGCCAGGCCCGGGGATTCCTCTCTTTTCCCATCTCGGGCATGGGGGACGCACCGGCCGTCTTTTTCGCTGGAATGCGGGTGCATCAGAGCGGCGTTATCGGGAACCCATATGCCGACCTGGGTTCCGTCGTCGTGGACCATGTGGACTACGGACCCGGGATCTCCCCCGACGACTACAACGCAACCGCCTTGGAGTGGGGCACGGGCATGTTGTCACCAGCCAGCGCGGATCTCCAGTGGAAATATGTCTACCTGAATTCCAGCCTCCAGAGGGATCTGGACGAAGGGAGATCCTACTCCCAATATCGGTTGAGGTTCTCCCCGAGGGAGACAGACGAGGACGGCAGCACGGAAACGGTCGAATTCGAATCATCGAACGACTTCTTCGGGCAGGGACAGGTCCCGGAGCTGTTCGTCCGTTATTTTTCGAGCATCCCTCCGCTCCCGGAACCCGTGGGCCAGCAGGCTTGGGCATATGACCCTGTTCCGTATCCCATCAGAAGCTGGGTCCCGGAACGGTGCATGCCCTTTGCGCTGAGGCCGGTGCCAGGGGGCGGCTTTCGCGTGGAAGTGGGCTTCCCTAAGTTCGCGGTTCCCCTCCACATCTACCTGGCCGTGTATTGGCCAGCGGTGAGTCCCGACTTGAAACTGATTCTGCCCGATGGGTCCATGCAGTCCGTGGCAAAGGGAATCAAGCATTGGCGCACCGCGTCCATGGGCTCCATTCAGGAAACGGTTTCAGCGGATGTCAATCCCTCAAGCCTGCCTCCGGGAGACTATTATCTGATTGCAATCGTAGTCCCCCCGGGACATCCCGGGCTGGCGGACCACTACATGTGGTACACCATGTTCAAGATCCCCTGAGCCCTGCCCCGTCTTCGCCGCCGGACGGCCCACAGAAACCTGCAGGCGGAGGAAGCAGGCCGGGCACGGAACCCGGTTTCCTGTCAACCGGAGCCTCTTCAGTCGGTCGCGACGAATCGATAATGGCCCGTGAGGCCGAACTCGAAAAGGAGGTCCTCTTCCCGGACTCCGGCCCCGATGTTGTGAATGATCAACGGACAGCCGGCACGGTTCTTTTTGTCGCTAACCACCATGATGTGAGGAAGGTGCGGGGGGACGATGCAGGTGACCAGGTCCCCGGGTTTGTAGTCCCCTGGGTTGTCGGTAAGTCCCAGAGACCAACCTTGTCTCTCAAAAAAAGCTCGAAGGTTTGGCACCCGCCGGTGGTCGATGTTCTTGTCCGGGGCGCTCAGGCCCCATTGCTGCGGGTAGCACGAGAAGTTCCTCTTCATGTCTTCGTGAACCAATTGCTGAAGATCAAGCTGCAGGGCGGAGCGGAAAGCGCGGATAACCACATCCGTGCACACGCCTCTTTTTATGGGCACGTCTCCGTTGGGATACGGGAGAGACCGGTAGGAGGGATCGTAAAAAAGGGTTTTTCCGATCTGATCCCGGGCCGCCTCGACGATTCGACTTCCCGAATTTTCGGCGATCAGAGAGAACGGCATCGCACACAGCAACAACAACGCTGACATGAAGATTTTAATCATATGGATCCCTTGATGAAATCCTGACCATAGACCTCCAGAGAACAGCCGGAGCATGTGTCAGGGTTTTCTCGGGCTTCAAGGAACTGCCCGGACTTGCCGAAGGAGGCACGCACGTGCTCGGTTGTGGGTTGGTGGCACCTGAAAACTCTGATGCCTGGGCCGGGAATCGAACCCGCCCAAGGACAAAGCCTTAAGGCTTTTCAATTCCTATCATTTAAAACTAATCCAAACCTATTCAAAATGTATTCACCTGATTTTGTCAGGTTTTCGCGCCTCAGTCACAGATAATCCTCCAAGGAAGAGCTATGTTCAAGCCCTGCAATCATTTGGAGAAAATTTCCTTTCCCGGGCTTGATAAAATTTGGTATAAGTTGTGATCAGTTTGCCTCTTATCAATCCCGGCTCCATACCGGCTGTCGAAAAGTCCGTTCCAAAGGGCCGTTTCCATGAGTTGACATGGCATATTCTTTGCTCTGCACCCCAAAGGAATTTGGAAATATAACCGACAGAAAACCCGAACACCATGAACCATAACGGCGGAAAAGGGCGCTGACTTTCAAGCCCCGGCTCCAAGGGGAGAGCATTCCGATCATGAGCGATGAGGAGGGTGCAACATGAAGAAAATCGGCTTGGCGGTGTTGCTGGCTTTCATACTCTCTCTTGGTGAACGGCAATCTCGCAAGGGCTCAATCCATAGATTATAAGGCCTATGAAGTTTATCCGGCCTATGAAATCTTGAACCTCCTTGAACATCTCTACCCCAAGGCCCTTTCCCCATCGGAACAAATTACTAGGGTGACGGGGAAAATTACACTGCTGACGGGGGAAAGCGAATTTTACCGGAATTATGTAGACTCCGGCATCCAGATCCGAACAAAGAAGGGGGAATTATATGTTTATGATTTCGACCGGGATGAGCTGCACAACCTCGGTTCCATTGATGTCTGGCTGCCTTTTGTGCAAGCCGAAATCCTGTTCAACTGGCTGGAGGCCCAGGTTCCCGGGTTGCTGACCCCGTCGCCCCAGCCTACACAAGCGGCAGCGAAAGTCTTTTACCGGTTTTATCCTGACAAAAATATCGTCATAGGGACTTTTCAGAAGGATTTGTATTTCCTCGACGGCAAAGGGACAATGCACAACCTTGGCCGGGTGAGCCTCTGGTTGGATGCGATTGTCGTCCCCGAGAAGGTTCTTGGAGGCCTTTATACGATTCGGCAGAAGTGTACCGGCCGGTATGTCGATGCATATACGGACTCTCACGATTATATTCTCGTAACCCGTCCACAGCAGTACGACAACACACAGAAATGGATTGTAACTTCTTTGGGCAACCGTGTTTATGGGATTCAGCAGAAGCACAACTACCGCTTTATCGAAGCCTATGCCACGGATAAAGACAATCGTATCGTAACGCGGCCGGCACACGACGTCGACAGACAGAGATGGATCATTGCCCCTTTGCCTGGCTGGGTGGACCTTTTCACCATCCGGCAGAAAAGCGATTCCTCGTATGTCTATGGCGACGTATCGTCGTATTGGCTTGGGACTCGACCCCGGGAGGGAGTCGATGCAGAATGGTTCTTTGCCCCGGTCTATGAAAATTTCTATTATAACGGCATGGTGTATGTGTTGGATCAAGCCGTGATCTCCGATACCGAAGAGGAAACACTTTACTCAAAGGATTTGGTAAACCCCTTGCCATTGGAACAATCGATCCATTTCGAAGTGAACGAGACGAGAGATGAAACATCCCGCTTTGAATATTCCAGGGGCTTCGTGTTTGAAGTAGGAAAAGTGTTTTCGGTTGGTATGCCTTATGTGGAAGAGGGAACTGGACCTTCGATTAAGATATCTGGTGCATATAATTGGACCTCCGGTCGGACATTCATCCTACCCAGATCCTATAAAGGCACCTTTCCTGTCACGGTTGCGCCGGGCGGCAGGGTAAGGGCCGAGGCGGTTGTTAAGAAATCCACCTTGTCCGTCCCGTATATCATGTTCTTTTACTCCTCGAGTACCGGCGCCTTACAGGCCTCTAGAGGGACTTGGACGGGTGTCTCGCGCTGGGGTCTGGAATGCGTTGTCACCAAGGAATAAAGACATGCCAGACGGCGGATTCGGCGTTTCCCCGATTCTCCGAGAGGCGAACTCCCTTGGCGGACCGACAGCCAGCTAGTTGTTGATAGGGACCCATCCGGAGAGTAGTGGATCCGGGCATCCGATTCTTTTACGTCTCACACGCCCTACTGGGACGGCACAGAGACAGAGGGTAACTGACCCAGAGTTTCCTGGTGCCTGGGGCGGGAATCGAACCCGCACGGGGACGAAGCCCCAAGGGATTTTAAGTCCCTTGCGTCTACCTATTCCGCCACCCAGGCATAGTCAATAAACTCCGTATTTTTGGGGCCTTGAGCCCCCTTCCCTTCCATTGCGATTTATCGCGATTTAGAACGGTTTACAAGGAAAAAAGAGGCCGATCATGC
>CAYVUX010000261.1:0-5564 GCA_964455075.1 uncultured Desulfobacteraceae bacterium
GATCTCGGTGCGGACTCTCTCCAACCGGTCCTGATCGAGGTCCGCATCGATGGTGAGCACCCGGATGATGCGGACGTCCTCCACCTCGAGACCGAAGTACTCCTTGGCCTTCCGACGAACGGAATCCCCCTCCGCATCGAACATCTCCGACTTGAGCCGGATTTCCAGTCTTGAAACCATATGTGATTCCTTCAGGTTATGGATTCAGCTGACCAGAGCGTTACGTTAATGGAATTGCCCGGGGGAGTCAATAAAAACATCGGATTTCCTTGGCGGGGGTCCGCTTCGGTTCTCGGACGGGGCGGGCCGTTTCGGGGCGGCAATGCTTCGTGGTGGCGGTTTTCGAGGAAAAAGGGTTCTTCCGGAAAATGGGTACCTTCTTTTCCCACTCTTTCTCTTTTTGGACTCCGACTTTGATACTGTGTCGCAATCTGAAAAAAACGTCATTCCGGACGACCGAAGCGAAGCAAGTGAAGATCCGGAATCCAAGAAAAGGAGATCGCATCGTAAACTTCTGGATCCCGGCTCGCGCCCTGTTTCACAGGACGTGGCCGGGATGACGAATTGCGACACAGCCTGTTTCCCCGCAATGACCAGTCAACCCTCAGGAAAAAATCAGAATTCCAAGATTTCTCACTCCCTCGGTAAAATTCTTTGGCAGCCGCCAGGTATCCATTTTCCGAAAGAACCGGAAAAAAGCTCTGTATTCTCTGTGTCTCGAGTCCCGGCCTTGCCGGGACGGGCGAGAGATTATCATACTCGCCATGAAGAAGGATTGAAAATTCGAGCCCCGTCGTCTCGCGGGACTCGGTCGGGATGACCAGCTGCGACACAGTCTCGGTCCCGGGCCGGAGCGCGGCCCCGGAACCCGGGTTGAAATCCCTCCCGGTAATGGATATATTGAAAAATAGGCATTTTCACGAAATCGAAATGGAGAATTGCCCTCCCGGAGCGGGGACGTGTGGAAGAGGAGGTCCTGCAGATATATGCATATATCGTGGGAGGAGAGGAGTTTTAAAGTATGGAAAAGGAAAACAAGACCTTGAAAGGCGAAGATAATAGCGGAGGGAGGATTCCCAACCAGAAAGAACTGGAAAAGGAACTGAGCGAATACCTTTCCAAGAAATACGGAAGCCGTGTCAAAATCGTTTCTCCGCTCGTGTTTCCCCGAACGGAGGAGTCCAAGACGGAAGACGGCAGCGTTTCCGAAGAAGGAGAGGAATCTCCCCGTTTCGACATGCTCCCGGAGGAGCTGGAATCCTATCTCGACAGTTTTGTGGTGAAACAAGAGGAGGCCAAGTCCGTCCTGGCCACCAAGGTTTGCACCCATTTTAACCGGATTAAGCACACGAAAGGCCGAGACGGCAAGAACAAGGCCGGCGGGGTGGGAATGATCAAGAACAATGTACTGATGATCGGCCCGACCGGCGTGGGCAAGACCTACATCATCAAGCTGATTGCGCAGAGACTCGGAGTGCCCTTTGTAAAAGGCGACGCCACCAAGTTCAGTGAGACCGGCTATGTAGGGGGTGACGTGGAGGACCTCGTCAGGGATCTGGTTTACGAGGCGGGCGAAGACGTGAGCTTGGCCGAAAACGGTATCATCTACATCGATGAGATCGACAAGATCTCGTCTTCCCAGAACATCATCGGCCACGACGTCTCGAGGACAGGGGTGCAGCGTGCTCTCCTCAAGCCTATGGAGGAAACCGACGTGGATCTCAAGGTGGCGCATGACCCCATCAGCCAGATCCAGGCCATTGAACAATACCGGCGGACGGGAAAGAAGGAAAAGAAGGTCGTCAACACGAAAAACATCCTCTTTATCATGAGCGGGGCCTTCGGGGAGTTGACCGAGATTATCAAGGATAGGCTCCAGAGCCAGGGCCTGGGCTTCGAAGCGGACGTCAGGCCCACGGAGATTCCATGGGAGATCCTCAAGGAGGTTACGGCGCAGGATCTCATCAAGTTCGGCTTCGAATCGGAGTTTGTGGGAAGGCTCCCTGTAGTGGTGGTTTTCGACGAGCTGACCGAGGAAGACCTCCTGGAGATCTTAAAGAACCCCAACAACCCCATCATTTTGAGCAAACGGCTGGATTTTCGGGCATATGGGATCGAAATCAAATTCGAAGAAGAGGCCTTGAGAAAGATCGCCGGACGTGCGGCGAAGGCAAAAACCGGGGCCAGGGCCCTGGTGAGCGTCGTGGAAAAGATCCTTATCCCTTTTGAAAAGGCCCTTCCATCCAGGAAAAACATCAAGAGAATCGTGGTTACCCCGGAAGTTGTGGACGACCCCGCGGGAGAGCTGGCGCGGCTCCTGGAAAATCCGGACGTCCCCGAATTTGCGGGGCGCTTCGAAAAGGCCGAGAAGACGGAGATGGAGAGCATCAAGGCCTATATCTCGGAGAGGGTTCCGGAGTTTGAGAACCGGTCCGGCCTGGAGTTCTCCGACAGGCGGATGGACCTCCTGGGGGAGTTGTACCTGAAGCGTATCTCTGATATCAATAGCGCGTTTGATGAATTCTTGGAGATGTACGGCCAGGTGAAAGGCGAGGAGGCGAACCTCGAGAAAAAGCTGGAGGTCAACATGTCGTTCGACGAAAGCGCCGTGGACGAGATTATTCGCCAAGCGCTGGCAACCGGACAAGAGGCGGGCGAGTTGGCGCTTCAACTGGTTAAAAGGCTGGAGTACGGCCTCAATCTGGTAAAGGATCGGTCTGGGATTCGGGACTTTGTGATCAGCGAGCAGGCTGTAACGGATATGGAAAAATACGTGAACGATCTGATCAAGAGGTACTACCGGCAGGACAGTTTTGAGGAGGATGAGCGGCTCGTGCCCGAATAAACCGGCACAAGAAACCGGGAAGATCCCGGAGCACCTTCGCGCGGGCTCCGGGACTTCTTTGAATTACGGGGTCTTCATACTTTTTTGTTGATTTTTGCTCCAAGCCCGGCGGTTCATGAAAAGACCGGATTTCCTTTTTTCGTGATGTCGGCGAAAGAGTTCGTGGCAATTCGACAACCGTCATTCCGGACGAACGATGCGAAGCGAAGAGAGATCCGGAATCCAGAGGGAACGGCATGGTATCTGGTGCTGGTGGATTCCGGCTCGCGTCCCGTTTCACGGGACTTGGCCGAAATGAGGATCCAGGGACTTTTGACGTACGCATCACGCATTTCCCTGCATTCCCAGGGTGAAATGAATCGATGATCGGGATTTCAAAACTCTATTGCGGAACCGTGGAACCCTCCGATGCCCTCCGCTACGGAAGACGGTCAAACCGGCTTCCGTCTCACCTTCTGCAGTTCTCGGAAGACAAAAAACCCGTGGTGGTGTGGAACGTCACGCAGGCGTGCAATCTCAAGTGCATCCACTGCTATGCCCATGCCGTGGATCGGAGCGTTGACAAGGAGTTGACCCACGAACAGGGACTCGCTGTTCTGGACGATCTGGCGCGGTTCGGCGTCCCGGTGGTTCTCTTCTCCGGCGGCGAGCCGCTGGTTCGCCCGGATCTCCTGGATCTTGTCCGCCATGCGGTGAAACGGGGCATGAGGGCCGTCATTTCCACCAACGGGACCCTGATCACCAGAGAAACCGCGGAGGCCCTCGAGGATATCGGGCTTTCCTATGTGGGCGTGAGTCTCGATGGCATGGAGGAGGTGAATGACCGGTTTCGGGGGAAACGAGGGGCCTTCCGCCACGCGCTCGAAGGCATCTCTCACTGCCGCGAAGCGGGAATCAAGGTAGGCCTTCGCTTCACCATCAACCGCATGAATGCAGGAGAAGTCCCGGGAATATTCGATTTGCTCGAAGCGCAGCAGATACCCCGGGTCTGCTTTTACCGCCTCGTGTACGCCGGCCGGGGCAGCGACCTGGTGGAGCAGGATCTGAGTGCTGCGGAGACGCGCGAGGTGGTGGACCTGATTGTGGACAGGACACGCGATTTGCACGAAAGGGGTTTCCCCGCCGAGGTCCTCACCGTGGACAATCACGCCGACGGCCCGTATCTGTACCTGAGAATGATGAGGGAGAAGAACCCCCGTGCCGAAGAGGTCCTGGAGCTCCTGAAGATGAACGAGGGGAACAGTTCCGGCTTGGGCATCGGGTGCATCAGTTGGAACGGTGCCGTTCACGCGGATCAGTTCTGGCGGCATCACACCTTCGGAAATGTTCTGGAACGCCCTTTCAGCGAGATCTGGTCGGATCTCTCCGACCCGCTTATGGCCAAGCTCAAGGTGAAAAAGCGGCACGTGAAGGGGAGATGCGTCCGGTGCCGGTGGCTGGATGTGTGCGGGGGGAATTTCAGGGTTCGCGCCGAGGCCGTCACCGGTGATCTGTGGGGCGAAGACCCCGCCTGCTATCTTACGGATGAGGAAATCACCTGAGTTCCGGGCGGTGTTTGGAACGGATTTATTGGAACAGCTGACGACCGAATGCGAAGCCTGGGTTCGCGTTCCAATATGACTGATGCGGTATTTTTTACCGATTTCAGCTCAAGGCTGAAATCGGTAAAAAAAGTTTTCCCAAGCTTTCTCGGAGACTGCAAAAGGAGACGGAACCCATGATTATTCGACCTCGGCGACTAAGAAAGACTCCTGCTCTCAGGGCCATGGTCCGGGAGACCGTCCTGTCGGTCAATGACATGATCGCCCCTCTTTTTGTCAAGCCGGGCAAGGAGACGCGAGACCCGATCCCGTCCATGCCCGGTCAGGTCCAGTTCTCCCCCGATACCGTTGTCGAGGAAGCAGAAGAGTTGTGGTCGCTCGGGATCCCGTCGGTCATCCTCTTTGGACTGCCCGACCGGAAAGATTCGGTGGGGAGCAGGTCCTGGGCGGATGACGGCGTGGTCCATACGGCGGTTTCCGCAATCAAGTCCCGGGTACCCGGCATGGTCGTCATGACCGATGTGTGCCTTTGCGAATACACGGATCATGGACACTGCGGCGTCATTAATCAGGGAGAGGTGGACAACGATGCCACCCTGGAACTTCTGGCTCGGCAGGCGGTGTCTCATGCCCGGGCCGGGGCCGATGTGGTAGCCCCTTCGGACATGATGGACGGCCGAGTGGCTGCAATCCGTAATGCCCTGGACGAGGCGAATTTTCCGAACACCGCTATCCTGTCCTACGCGGTGAAGTATGCCTCGGCATTCTATGGCCCATTCCGGGATGCCGCGGATTCCGCGCCCCAGTTCGGAGACCGCGCCGGATACCAGATGGATCCGGCGAACGCTCGGGAGGCGATCAAGGAGGCGGAATTGGACCTGGAGGAAGGTGCCGATATGATCATGGTCAAGCCCGCGCTGCCGTACCTGGATATTCTCCGGGCCGTACGGGAAGTGAGCCTGGTTCCGGTGGCCGCCTACAACGTGAGCGGAGAATACGCCATGGTGAAGGCTGCCGAGGAAAAGGGCTGGCTCGACGGGCGCCGTACTATGATGGAGATGCTTCTGTCCATCAAACGCGCGGGGGCGGATCTGATCCTCACCTATTTCGCCAAGGAAGCGGGGCGTGTGGTCACGGCCTCCGGAGCGGGAAATTCGTGAGAGCTTCAAAGTCAACGC
>CAYVUX010000262.1:0-5541 GCA_964455075.1 uncultured Desulfobacteraceae bacterium
GACGTATAATTCCGGAGCGCTCCCGGCAAATCGATGACCCTTTTTCCCGCGAACCGGCCGGGAAAAAGTGAAACCATGTAAATGCTCGGTTTTTTTCGCCGCCGGGGGTTGGAAGGTATGCAAATCACGAGACGGATATTTCGGGTGGAGAAGAGCCAAATCCATTATCTGCGTACCACTATCGAATCCTACGACGGAATGGCCCTGGTCCGGACCGTCGACCCCCATACCGCGCACATTGAGGTGTTGATTGCACCCGGATGCGAGGAACTGGTCCAGGCGCTTGCGGAATCCCTGGCCGGGAAGGAAGGCCTGCAGATGAAGCCATGTTTCGACGGGTTTTCTTGCAAAAAATCTTCCCGGGGCTCATGATGGTATCATCCTAGAATTACACACAGATTCTCCCGAATCTAAGAAGGAGCCTCCGGTTGGCCAAGAGTTTCTTCATCAAGACCATGGGCTGTCAGATGAATGTGTATGATTCCGACGCCATGGCACGATGCTTGATAGACCGCGGTTATTCGCGGACTGACCGGCCTGAAAACGCCGACGTGGTTCTGGTCAATACCTGCACGGTTAGAAAAAAGCCGGAGCAAAAGGCCTTGAGTTTCCTAGGCCGTATGCTTTCCATCAAGAAACGCAAGCCCGCCCTCATACTTGGCTTGACGGGTTGCCTGGCGCAGCAGGAGGGGAGGGCGCTCGAGCAGCGATTTCCCGAGCTCGACCTGATCGTCGGGCCGCGGGAAACCGGAAGAATCGGCGAAATTCTTGATGCGATTGGGGAAAATCCGGACTGCATCCTGGCGACTCGTATGGATGTTCCGGTTCGAAGACCGGTGGATTGCAGCGGATATTCAGCCGGGCGGGTCGCCGAGTTCGTTTCTATCATGGAAGGGTGCAATAATTTCTGCAGTTATTGCATTGTTCCTTATGTACGGGGGCGGGAGAGAAGCCGGTCGCCCGAAGACATCCTTCTTGAAGCGAGGCGGCTGGTCAATGACGGGGTCCGGGAAATTACCTTGCTGGGTCAAAATGTGAATTCGTATGCATGGGAAGAAGGCCGGTGGAATTTTCCCCGCCTGCTCCGGGAAATGGGCCGCATGGAGGGCCTGAAGAGGTTGAGATTCACCACTTCTCATCCCAAAGACCTCTCTGATGAACTGATTGGATGCTTTGGAGAGGTTGAGTCCCTCTGCCCCCACATCCATCTCCCGTTTCAGGCCGGCGCCGACCCGGTCCTTGAGCGGATGGGAAGGGGATACACAAGGAGGCGGTATCTGGAACGGGTCAAGAGGCTCAGGAACGTGCGGAGCGACATCGCCATAACCAGTGACGTCATGGTCGGCTTTCCCGGGGAAACGGACCGCGATTTTCAAATGACGCTCGACCTTGTCCGTCGCATCCGGTTCGACGGGCTTTTCTCATTCAAGTACTCCGATCGAAGGGGAACCCGTGCAGCCGAAATGGACGGGAAGGTGGGGCCTGAGGAAAAATCCGAGCGCCTCGCCGTGCTTCAGGCCGTTCAGAAAACCATTACCCTGGAGAAGAATCGGGGCCTGGAAGGCGCCCGGGTGGAGGTTCTGGTAGAGGGAAGAAGCAAAAAGGGGGCTCGGTTGAGAGGGCGCACAGGAACGAATAAGGTCGTTAATTTTAAATGTGATTCAAAAGCGATAGGCAATATAATTAATATAAATATTGAGCGTGCGTTTGCTAATTCGCTTCAAGGAACGGTGGACGGGCCCTGGTGAGGCCCGGGGTTTTCATGTCTGTAGAAATTGACAGATCCAAAGAGCTTGTACTGGTAGTGGACGATGAGGAAATCATCCGCGAACCGGTGGGGGAAATGCTCGCCCATTTGGGCTTTACGGTTTCCTCCGCCGAAAGCGGGGAGGAAGGCCTCAAGCTTCTTCATGAACATGAACAATCCTTCACTTTTCTCCTGACAGACGTGTGGATGCCGGGCCTCGACGGGCTGGAGTTGATCAGGCGCGTCAAGAAAGAATTCCCACGTATCGTCATCATTGCCATGACCGGATTTTCATATCATTACAACTACATAGATGTTGTCAACGCCGGTGCGGTGGATTTCATCAACAAACCGTTCACCATCCGTGAGCTTGAGGCAAAGATCACCCGGGCCCTGGAAGAGCGAAACATTCGGGAAGAACTCAACAGGCTCTCCATCACGGATGATCTCACCGGGCTCCATAACCAGCGGCATTTCTATGCGCGGCTGCACGAAGAGGTCAAGCGTGCCGAACGGCAGGAAAACGAATTCAGCCTTATTCTGTTGGATCTCGATCGGTTTAAGCTCATCAATGACAAATACGGGCACCTAAAGGGAGATCGTTTGCTGGCCCGCGTGGGCGGAGTGATCGGGGCGAGCGTACGCCAGGGTGTGGATATGGGATTTCGCTATGGAGGAGATGAATTCGCGCTCATCCTGATTGATACGAACGTGAAAACCGCGAGAGGAATCGGGTATCGAATCGCACAGCTTATTCAAGATGAGTGCAACCTGTCTGCGAGCGTGGGATGCGCCTGCTTTCAGCAGGGAATGACGCCCGAAGACCTGGTGGATGCGGCGGACCGGGATTTATACAAGGCGAAAGGCAGCGAGGACCGATCCGGCGTTTAGGCGCATGATTAGTCTGATAATGTATATTATGTAAACTTTAGATTTGGGCCTGTCATCTGCCTGTCTTTTCTGGCAAATACCGGTTGACATCCCCCTGCTTCCGTAGTACGTACAGGCACAACCCTTGCGGGCCCCGCCCTTGGCGGCTGAATGATTCTCCCGAATACCCGGCAACCGAATGTTTGAATCCTGCACAGCGGGACGGCCAATTCGCGGACAGTGCATTTCCACGGAGGATACTGAATGAGCAGTGTGGTAAAAAAGCGAAGGAAAAAGATCAGGAAACATAAATACAGAAAACTCAAGAAACGCATGCGGCATAAGAACAAATAGCAGGCTGCATGCGCAGCCTTATCCGGTGGACACAAAAAAGGCAGGCCCCTTTGCGGGGGGCCTGCCTTTTTCCTCGAACCTTACCGTGGGCCCGGAGCCGATACCCACTACTTGCTGTAGTCGTACCACCCGCCGCCGGTCTTTCGTCCAAGCCGTTTGGCCCGGATCATGCTCTTGAGAAGGTTTGGAGAAACCCACTTGGATTCCTTGTTGAGTTCCTTGTAAAAGTATTCCGTGACAAAATACGCAATGTCTATCCCGGTCAGGTCCATCAGCTCAAAAGGACCCATGGGATAGTTCAGGCCGTTCTTGACCGCGGTATCCACGTCCTCGATGCTTGCGATCCCCTCTTCCACGATCTTGATGGCTTCGATCATATGGGGAATCATGATGCGGTTCACAATGAACCCCGGGGAGTCTTTCTTGACCTCCACGGTGATCTTCCCCATCTTTTCGGCAAGGCTCTTGGTGGCGGTGACGGTTTCATCGCTGGTGGAAAACCCTCGAATCACCTCCACCAGCCGCATGAGCGGAACCGGGTTGAAAAAGTGCATTCCGCACACCTTGTCCGGCCTACCGGTGGCCGCCGCGATCTCGGTCAATGACATGGAGGACGTATTGGAGGCGAGTATCACCTCCGGACGGCACAGCTCGTCGAGCTCCCTGAACACATTCTTTTTGAGATCCAAGTCCTCTATTACTGCCTCGATCACAAAATCCGCGTCTTTCGCCATGGACATATCCGTGGTGCCTTTGATTCTGCCGAGGATCTCATCCTTCTGAGCGGCTTCGAGTTTGCCTTTTTCAACGCCTTTGGACAGGAACTTGTCAATGCTTTTCATTCCCCTCTCGACAAAGGCGTCCTCAACGTCTCTCATGACCACTTCACAGCCAATCTGCGCCCCCACCAGAGCAATCCCGTTGCCCATGGTACCGGCACCAATCACACCGAGCTTTTTGATCTCCATGCTACCTCCTTGATTTCTCAATGGGAATTAAACGGTTTCCGGGCCCGGCCCGGAATTTCCGCGGGCCGATTTCTCGAAAGTCCGGTCAGCGCGGCCTACACGGACTCCACGGACGTGACCTCGGGGACGGCTTCTTTAAGGACCTTCTCGATTCCCGACTTGAGTGTCATCTGCGACATCGGGCAGCCCTTGCACGCGCCGGTGAGCCTCACCTTGACCAGCCCGTCGTCTTGTACACTTACCAGTTCCACATCCCCTCCATCCGCCTGAAGAGAGGGTCTGACCTTGTTTAGGGCATCTTGAACCTTTTCCTGAAGCGCCATGCTTTACCTCCAATTCGGTTTTATTTGCTTTGCAAGTTTTCTCGATAACATAACTGTTCCATGATTGCTACCCAAAAATCTCCCTGACCCGGCCGTCCAGATAAGCGCTCAGGCCCGCGCTGTCCCGGGGGGACCATCCCAGGCCTTCACGCCACACCTCGTCGGATTCCATGCACAGATACAGACCCGGATTCGCATGCCACTTTCGCAGGTTGCCCGCCAGAAACGCGTAGAGACCGGCCCGAATCGGCCTGAAGTACCGCATTTTTCCGTCGAGACCCCTGACAAACTCACCGCCCAGGATGCGGGAGCCGGGGTGGCTTTTGCGGATCAAGACCTTCAACTCGGGCATGAACCGCAAAGAGCCCAGGCTGATCCAAATGACCCGGTGCGGTTTGACGTAGCGATCCAAAAGCTCCAGCGTCCGCTGGTAGCCTTCCCGCCATTGCGGGTGGCATATGAGCGGGTCGAAGTGGAACCCCACCACAAACCCTTCCCGCTGGCATCTCGACGCGGCCTCGAGTCTTTTCCTGACACTCGGAGCTCCGTGCTCTTCCCTTGCCGCCACGTGCGGGCTGTTTAACGACCAGGAAACCACAATCCTGTCCCTGAACGGCAGACGCAGAAGGTCGTCGATGCGATCCGTCTTTGTCTTCAGCTCCAGGACCGCGTTTTTCCGGACGGAGAACTTGGGGACGAGCAGTCCGCTCCATCCGGTGAGCGGATCCAGGGCCAGGCTGTCCGTAAATTCCCCGGTCCCCACGCGGAAGATACGCTGCGGAGAGCTGTCCACGGTGCGAAGGGCTCTATCCACCCCTTCCTCGAGATTGGAGAAAACCCGCAATCCCGGCTTGGACAGGTAGGATTGGAGAATGCAGTAGCTGCATCCCAGGGGGCAATCCGTGCCCACGTGCAGAATCTGGTACCCGCAGCAGATGTATTCACGGGTGCCCGGACACGGCTTGAGAAACGCGCCCTGATGGGGGAGCAGATAAAGGATGTGCTTTCCTCCCGAGCCTCCGGGGCCGGGCTCCGCACGCTGCGCCAGGCCCGGGGGCAGCCTGTCCAGTATCCTGCGGCCAAAGCCCTGCTCCGCCGCGCCCTCTTTCACCACCACATGTTTTATATCCAAACCGGGAATCATTGCTCGCGTTCCCAGGGGTCTCCCAGGTCCTCGATGCCTTGGATTGCAGCAAGATCCCGGAGTCTGCGGCGCAGCGACCGGCCGTCCCGGAACCCCACCTCCAACCTGTACATGCCGGACTCGAAAAAAGGGGGC
>CAYVUX010000263.1:0-5536 GCA_964455075.1 uncultured Desulfobacteraceae bacterium
AAACTGGACGGAGGAATCGCTTCGTCCGTGCCCGCTCGGGAACACGCGGCCGTCCTCCGCGTTGAGGGGCTGGAAGGAACCCGGGCGTCGGCCGTGATCGAGGTGAGCCTGAAAGGAGAGGATCCTGTTCTGGCGCTCAAAGTCGTCATCCAAGACACGGAGGAAGGCCTGTTGGGGTCTCTCCTGGGCATTTCAGGGCCCCTGCAGGTCTCATTTAAGGGCAAAGCGCCACTAAGAGCATGGAGGGGCGATTTGAAAGCCCGGTTGGGCACCCTGGGGGATATCAGGGCCGACTTGAGGACGAGCCATGACAGAGCTTTGATCGTGAACGCCCGGGGCCAAGTCAGAGCGGGGACAGACCGGATTTCGGAAACGCTCGGCCGGTTGTTCGGCGATGAGGCCCGTTTCACGGCCGTGTTTCGCCCGGTGGGCTCCGGTATCGCCATGGAAAACCTTGAGGTCCAAACCGGGGAGGCACGTCTCCGGTCGAGCGCGCACCTGGATGTCAAAAAAGGCTCTGTTAAGGGGAATCTGGGACTTCGGGTGGAAAATTTGAGCCGTTTTGGAGAAATTCTCGCAAAAGACTGCGAGGGAGAACTGGCCGTGGAAGCGGCCTTCTCCGGTCCGGCGGGAAGACCCGATTTCGACATTGATCTCCGGATAAAGGCTCCCCGGTATGGACCGGTTCGGGCCGGGCACCTCGGCGGCAGAATGAGCCTGAGGATTCCGGAAGGCACCGCGCCGGATCGACCAGGGATCATGCTGGACGGCGGCGGGACAATTGCCGGTTTCACCATCCCGGGAAGAGGCGTATGGCCGGACGAGGAATGGACCTGGTCTCTGAACGCGGAAGCAGGACCTGGAGGCGCTATTCGGTTGCATCGGGTGAACGTGTCAGGGGATTCGATGCATGCGAATCTCTCGGGCCGGCTCCGACCCGCCGAGCGGAAAGGGAGCCTGGAGATGACCGCGGAGGTCACGGATCCCAAAAGCCTCGAAGGCGTTGTCCGATTTCCGCTTCCTGGCCCCGGACTATTTAAAGCGGAAATGATCGGGGACCTGGGGCGGGGGGCTTTTTCCTCGAGCATTCACGGAACGCTCAGGGTACAACATGAAACCTATACCTCATTCCTGCCGCTGGGGGGACAGGAAATTCATTACAGGGGACGCATTTCCTTTAAGGCTCCCGGAGTCCTTGAAATCAATGATTTGCGGATGGAGAGCCGGGCTGGAAAGCTGTCGGGAGAGCTCCAGTGGAAAATGGACCCGGGGACAATTCACGGGACCTGGCGACTGGCGATGCCCGACCTTCACGTACTGGAAGAGAGCCTTGCTCATCCCGTTTCCGGCAGGGCCGAGTGGTCCGGGGAAATATCGGGCCCCTTGGACGATTTCGCAACGCGCACAGAGGTGCATCTCCAAAATTTCCGCGTGGCGGGTGTACACCTTGAGCAAGTACGAGCGGCTCTGCAGGCGGCCGGGCTGCCCTCACAGAGGCAGGGCATATTGGAGCTCAGGGCGGAGCAAGCCGGTTTCTCTCTTGCGGGAACCGCGGGGATTTCCGCGCCCTCCCAGGAGCGAGAACTTCGGATATCCTCCCTTCACCTCAAGGGGAAGAACTCGGAATTGACCGGGGCCCTTACCTATGACCTCGAAAGAGCCATGGCCCAAGGAACGCTTCGATTCGCGTGCCGGGACTTCTCCGAACTTCCATGGCTTATGGAGAAAAAGATCGGAGGAGCCGTCTCGGGGGAAGCCCGGCTCGGGATGACGAAAACCGGCCAAAGCATGATGTTCGATCTGACGGCAACCCACCTGACCGCTCCGGCAGGTAGAATGGGACGGCTCTCGGCGCAGGGGGAGTGGATCGATGTCTTTGCGGGCCCCCGGGGGTATGCCCGGCTGGACTTCGCCGATCTCCATATCGGCCACCCCCTCACCGTGTCCACGGGCGAATTGAACCTGGAAGGAAACCGAAAAAGCATCCGATTCGAAGGGACGGCCGCGGGCCGGTACCATAGAGACTTTGAAATCAAGACGGCTGGGACATTCAAAACCGACGGCCCCCTGCATGAAATGTCGATCGGCCGGCTCAACGCACGGTACGGAGACGTGCCTGTTGTCCTGGAGGATACTTGCTATGCAGTCTGGAAAGACGGTGCACTCGCCGTAGAGAAGACGTTGCTGAATGTCGGGGCCGGTTCCCTTCGGGCTTCCGGGCATGTGGACGGAGAAACCATTTTCTTGGACGCGGAGTTTGACAGCCTCCCTTTGAGCATCATTCCAGCCTCCGGTTTGCCAGGCATTCGGGGCGCAGCCGCCGGAACCCTGAATATACAGGGGACGACCGGTGAACCGGCATGTCGAACGCGTCTAAAGGCCGTAGATCTTGCATTGCCGGATCCGGGATTTGAGGAAATGCCCACGGGCACGTTGGAAGTCCAGGCCGAATTGATGGAGGGGCGACTCCGGGGAAGGCTTTCTTTGGCAGGGTTGAGCCCCAATCCCATCCATGGGCAAGTGGATCTTCCGCTGAACCTTTCTCTTTCCCCCTTTGCCCTGTCTGCTCCTTCCGGAGGACGTATCAACGGTACCCTGGAAGGAGATCTCGATCTGAATTTTGTTAATACCCTGGCGGGCTTTATTGACCAGGAGGTAAGCGGGCAACTGGAGGCAGGTTTTTCCCTGGAAGGCACGGTGGACAACCCCGACGTGAAGATCCGGGCCGTGATGAAGGACGGCAAATACGAGAATTTCCACAGCGGAACCGTACTCCGGGACGTGGAACTGAAAATATCCGGGCGGGGAAGGACGGTACATTTGGAGTATGCAAGGGCCCATGACGGGCGGGAAGGTGGTGTTTCCGCCCGGGGCCGACTGGAGCTCATACCCGAAAAGGGCTTCCCGATCCACATGGAAACCGATTTCAGGAATATGACTCTGGTTCATCTTGACGACGCGCTGCTGAAGGCGGAAGGACGGCTGATCCTCTCCCCCACGCTGGAAGATCCGGTGATTGAAGGGGAGATCAAAATACAGGGGGGCGAATTTCGTATTCCCAAACAACTTCCGCCGGACATGGTCGATCTAAAGATCATTGAAAAACCGGGCACGGATGAGCCTGAGCCGCAGCAAAAGACGATGCGCGCCGGGGAGGAGGCTCTCCTGGATTTGAACATATCCATCGCCTGCGACGGGCACTTGTTTCTGCGAGGACGCGGCCTGGACTCCGAGTGGGAAGGCCGTATCGTTTTGACCGGAAACGAGCAGCATCCGATTCTTACAGGGAATTTTTCGGTCGTGCGAGGCCATTTGCACTTCCTCGGCAAACGATTCGACATCAAAGAGGGATCCGTGATGTTTCCCGGCAAAGGAGATTCATGGCTGAATATCCTGGCCGAAGCGGAAAGGGGAGAAGTTACCGCGCAGGTGTTGGTTATCGGGTCTCCGGACGCGCCTGCAATGGAGATCCGCTCGATTCCGGTCCTCCCCCAGGATGAAATCCTCTCCTACATCCTTTTCGGCAGGAGCGCGGCGGACCTCTCTCCGATTCAAGCGGTTCGCCTCGCCAATGCCATGAACGCCCTCACGGGCGGCGTGGACATCCTGGAAAGAACCCGACGCCTCCTGGGCGTTGACCAACTCGAAATTGAGGATTCAGGAGACACATTGTCGGAGACCAAACTCAGCGTCGGCAAATACCTGAACGACAGGGTGTACCTGCAGGTGGAAAGGGGGGTGGCGACCGAAAGCGGGAACGCGTCCGTGGAGATCGAGGTTACCCCGAACGTCTCTGTAGAGACAGAGCTGGGCGAGGATTTAGAAGGAGGCGTGGGGGTGAATTGGAAGTGGGACTATTAGTTCCTTGACTTGCGGAACCGGCAGTCCGTGTTCCATCCCACCGTCTTCTTTCCAGTTGCCGGGTAAAGAGATTGTGGAGGGCCTGTTGGTTCTTGAAGGATATGATATAGGTTGAAATCAAGCGATTTGTTTTTCACTTGCAGGGGGAACGGCTGCCATGCGAAAATGTTTGGTGAAGCCGAGAAAAAGCATATATTTTCTTAAAGTCGGGCCGTGTCGAACGCTGAAGCACGGTGCTTTTGTTAAACCGAAGAAAGGAGGCAAAAAATGGAGATCATGGCAACAGTGACAGGTGCCTGGAATGCCTTTGCCACCAAGATCACCGCATTTATCCCCGAACTAATCGGTGCGATTATCATTTTTGTGGCTGGTTGGATCGCAGCCAGACTGGTCAAGGCAGGTGTTGTGAAACTGCTCGGCTTGATTCGATTTGAAAAGGCCGCGGAAAAGGCCGGCATTCGTGAATTCCTCGAAAAGGGAGGAGTCGAGAAGAGTTCCTCCGAAGTGATCGGGATGTTGTCTTACTGGTTCATTATGATCCTGGTGATCATCGCTTCGCTGGACGCCCTGGGTCTTCCCATTGTCTCGGATATGCTCAATGACATCTTCCTCTACATTCCCAATGTCGTGGCGGCTGTGATCGTTTTGATCCTGGGATTCCTCATGGGAAATCTGCTTTCCGCAGTTGTTCGCACCGCAGCGTCCAACGCGGGTTTTGCAGCAGCCGAGGGTTTTGGAAAAGGAGCCCTTGTGGCTATTGTTTTCTTCTCCGGGGCCATTGCCTTGAATCAGTTGGGGATCGGTGAAGAAATCGTCGCGTCAGCCTTTATCATCGCTTTTGGGGCCACGGCGCTCGCCCTGGCAATTGCCTTTGGTCTTGGGGGGAAGGACATGGCCGCCGAATACTTAAAGAAATGGCTGGAGGAGAAGAAAAAAAGCTAGCCGGCTTCAAACATTGGTGCGTTCGTAAAAAGTCCGGATTTTCCTTTTATCGTCATTCCGGCGAATCCCGGATCGGAGCTTGGGATAGGCGCCGGAATCCAGTAATTCCAAATATTTCTGGATGCCCCCGTATCAAGTACAGGGCAGGCTTAACAAGTCCGGCATGACGTTCAGGGGACTTTTTATGGGACTGTCAGCATTCGATCATTGCCCCACCCCCGGACCGGAGGATTGGCCCCGCTTTGTTCCCGGGCATGGCGTTTCCAGCAAAACCCATGCATATCCGGGCATCTTCCGCCGGTTCCGGAAAGGCTGGAGCTCAGGCAGGCTTCAAGGCTTTGATGGGGTGTGATACGCCCGGCGGGGTGATAGGGAGAAAGCGCATTTCTCAAGGTGCTTTTGCGAATCATGTTCCATTGTACATCCCCAGGAAGAGACCTCTGAAAATGCTGGTTTAGCCTAAAGGTCACGGCGGTCCCTTTCCGGCGGGATGAACCGCAGGAATACATCGTGCTATTTTGAGAATACCTATCCAAGCCAAAAAGTTCCACGGCCGTCCGATCGAGGCCGAGAGGCTCCTCGCAGGCGCTGAGAATGGGACAAAAAGGGGAGGCTTCAAAGGCCTTACGGCGATTCAGCAGTACACGTGTTCAAAGGAGATTTGAAATGGGGACCTACATCAAGGGGTTTTTCTTAGCCATTGTTCTTGTTTTTTTAATCACTTTCGGAGTCA
>CAYVUX010000264.1:0-5531 GCA_964455075.1 uncultured Desulfobacteraceae bacterium
GTGAGAGAAAGGAAGAGTTCGGCATCTTCTTCCGAGAACAAATACTCCAGGATCTTGATTTCGATGCCGGATTTCGTGGCCGGGAACCCCATAGAGTACTGATCCAGCTGTTTCTGCAGGCGGCGGTATAAATCCGAGTCCATACGTTCTCCTTTCCCGATTTGTTTTCCCGGACTTCCGGAAAATGAAAGGCGCTGCGCGCTTAAGGGTAGCCCAAAAGACATTTTCCTCCCGCACACCACGGAAAACAAGCGTCTTTTTCATCGGCCCCCGGGCGGCGGGGCAAACGTTTGTATGGGCGAAAACCCGAGCCGATGCCTCTATACCAGGAATCCCAAAAGCAGCCCCGGCATGCCGTTCTATCCCATTTCCACCGAAATCACCCACATATAGTACCGCTCGAAAGTTCCCGGAGGCGTGGCCAGCAACAGGAAGTAATAGCTTCCCGCGGGCAAAAGCTCGGATGGAATTTGCCCCAAAAGGCTGACGTCGACTTCCCCGGCGTCGGCAACCCGCCAGGGGACCACGCCTTCGGACGCCCTTTGCAAACCTCCATCCTCTGTGAAGAGGAAAATATCGGTGCTGACGGCCGGGATATAGATGGCGAGGTAGAGATCTACAGGCCCGGTGAAAGGGGGCAACCACACACGCCAGTTGAAATCGTCCCCCCCGGAAGCCACCGGACCTACACCCATGGGGAAGCAGTATTTGGGATTCGAAGCACGAACAGGCACAGCCTGCGCGGTATAGGTCGACTGAAATGCGTCGGACGGCACCGGCAGGTTCACGAACTCGTCGGCCCCAATGTCGGAGCCTAGCTGCACGTCGCAGCAGTCGGTGCGGGCCAGGTCCGGTCGCCGGTCCCCCTCAAAGTCATCTTCAAGCGCGACCTTAAAGTAATGCCATTCGCCCCCCACGCGCATCCAGACGCCGTACGTGCCGGCTTCTATAGCCGGCGATCCGGCCCGGAGATGATAGTCGCCTGTCCCGGGGGCCACAAACAGCGGATCCTCTTCCATGACGTCTACGGGAGTGTATGCGGCACCGTCGACGAGGGTTGGACCGATGATCGATGTCCTGGCGACAACCCCTACGGCCTCCCCTACGGCCTCCAGGTCTTTCCCGTCCGAGGGGGCGACGTTCCCCCAGAGGATACAGTTATCGATGAAGACCCATGCGGAATTGGCCGGGTCCAGAGACGAGACAAAGAGGCCCCCGCCCCGGCTGGCCGCAGTGGAGGCGGTGTTGCCGGCGATGGTATTGTTGATAAGTGTGATCTCGGTGTCGTCTCCGATGGTGCCTCGAATCATGGGCCAAATCGCCACACCCCCTCCGCTTAGAACCGTGTTGTTGTCGGCAATCAGGTTGTTGGCGAGCTCGGCCCGGGTTTGGGATCCTTGCGATAGGAAGAGAACGCCGCCCCCATACAGACCCCCGTTGCCCTCAACACGGTTTCGGGTAAGGGTCGCGTTCGTGTCGCCGCCATTGGTTGTGATGACATTGACACCGGCGCCGCCAGCGAGTCCCGGAGATGCGATCTCCAGGCTCGCATCCAGTTCAATTTTCGGTGGCCGAACCGGACCTCCATCGGAAGAGCAAATATTTCCGGAGATGCGGCTTTGGGTGAGAACCAACGTGGCTATGCCGCCGTTCAACAGCGAGACCCCGCCGAGCGGGCCGACATTGCCTTCCACCTCGCATCCGGAAACCTCGATTTGCGCGGTACCACCGTTGAGGAACTCCACGCCTCCGGAGCCTGAATTGTCCCGGATCCGGCAATTGTGTATATTCACCTCCACCGTGGCCCCCAGGTTGGTCACTGCAAGACCCGAACCCGCATTCCGAAGAGTAAATCCGTCCACGTTCAGGGTGATGTTGACCACCGCGGTTTCAAGCATCAAAGCGACCGGTCCTTCATCACCGTCGAGCGTTGTCAGGGCCGCGTTGCTTCGCCTGGCGCTGAAATCCCGCTTCCACCCTCCCTGGAGGGTCAGATTGGAAAGCGTCGAAGGAATCGCCACATTCTCCGTGTATGTGCCGCAGGCCACCTTGATCACATCGCCTCTTTCCGCCGAAAGCACAGCTTGACCGAGCGTAGCGCAGGGGGATTCCGCATTTGTGCATGCGTTGTCCGTGTCGCTGCCCACGGGAGTCACATAGCGATCGCCAGCCGAGGCGTATCCCGCTCCAAGACAAATCAGCATTCCCATCAATACGATCCTTACGATTTCTGCTCCAAGCCGGCGCATAGGTCCTCTCCTCCTTGATATGAGATGGATTTGTTGAAGAAGACTCTTCAGAGGTCCTCGTGCTCACGAATACAGTGGCAATGGATGGCGGGGGACTTGATAAGTACTCCTACTTCCGGGGCGAAACTATAAAGGCATCCGGTCTTTTGGGTCAATGACAAATGGACTTTTGCAGGAATTTCATCTGTTATTGAATATCGAAAACGCTCGGTTTGACAAAAAAATCGATTTTCGATTTTCTTTTTTCGGAACGGTTGAATATCGACTCATTTTTGTTGATTCAAGTTTTCCATGTACACCACAATTCTGCGGAATTTATCCGGAAAATTTTTTAAATAGACTCTATTTATGAGCATTTGCCCATTTGAGGACATCTTGTATTGATTTGTCTCTTTGTCCTGTGCCAGCTTCCTTCGATCACATCCATAGGCTTGTGCTCGGAGTCAGACTCCTCACCGTTGAAGGAGACGGGAACTTCGGAGGTCGATGCGGGCAATCCGGTTTTAAGGACCGGATTCTGAATGCGCATGTTCGATGATTTGCGGGAACCGCATCCCATAAAATGCGGTTTCCGATCATTTAGGAAGGCCACTCGAAGACAGGATGGTCGGGTCTCAACAACGGCTTCCGGGGCAATACAATCGTCCCCAAACCGTCTCCCCCGCCCACCTCTGTTCCCCGGCCGCCCAGGAATTCATAGACCGTGGCGGCGGCGATACACGCATCCAGCATGTCTTTCGGTCCTGGAAAGAACTCTCCAAAATCAAGCGTTATCTTCAAGGACCGATCTGCCTGCAGCATCCTGTAGGAGGCCGACGGGAACACTTCGTACACATGAGGATTTTCAGAAAGCGCCTCGTAAATCCGAAATCCCAGATTCATCCACTCGGGGCATCGGGAGGCCAAAGGGGTCCACTGCGGATTTCCGACATATAGCGCTTTCACAATCACTTCGCAGTGGCGGCCCCAGCCTTTTTCGGAGGGACGCTTCTCTCTCCATGCCTGTTTGGTCTTCTCCCAATAGTACCGGCGCAGTCTTTGCAGCGGCATTCGGGGTGCGTCGATCCCGATTCCTACTCCGGAGTATTGTGAAGCGATGTTGTAAAGAAGCTGCGCTTTCTTCAGGGGATCGCCGGGAACCCACCCCGAATCCATCATGCGTGCATGTTCGTTCAGCACCGCGTAGGAGCAACCGCGCTTCAGTTGCACGTCTATGCCCATGAAGAATCTGCACGGATGGCTATGGGTGGAATACATGCACACCTCGCATGCCGAAACACGGTTTGCCTTTCGAAGCCTACCGGGGAGATTGTTAAGCCATGGCGATGACAGCGATAGTCACAATGAGGACGGCCAGAACTACCGGAACGAAACTCGCGCTCACGAAGAATACGTACCCAAACCGGGAAAGCAGTCCGAGGGTTCGCCCGATTTTGCCCTGCTTGAAGTTGAAGTACGGGCCGAGCACAATCCCGGGAATTCCCAGAGGCGCAAGGAGGGTATTCGACACCATCCCGCGGATAAACCGCCGTTTCGCATGGACGGCACAAAGCAGCCGACGATCCGCTCTCGAGCTGAAATATAGCAGAAAACTCATGATCCAGGTGAAATCCAGCTGCACTTCCGCGGGCTCCCCGCAGACCTGGCATCTGGGATCGTCCAAAGCATCGCCGCGGCGGGCGCCGCGCCGGCCGAATGGGTCTGCCTCACCAGGCTCCGGAGATTTGCGATGAAGGCTGCGGTCTTTCTCTTGTTGTAACCGAACATGGTTCGGATACAAAAAAACGCGGCTTCGTCGGCGCCGATGAGGGGATTGTGCCAAAGCACTTTGATCCCGGGGCCTACGGTTGCAATCTCTTCAACCCAGGTGAGAGGAATGCTCAAGCCCCGGCCCAGCCAGAGAAAATCCGAGGTCGCCACCGCTTTTACGTCCTCGGTGACAGAGGTATTTTTTCCGTCCTCCCTTGCCGGCCAGAGCCGTGCTTTCAAAACAATCCCTTGCTTGGGAAACGGCTGGTGAAACGGGTTCAAAGACATGAGCATCCTTTGCCCTCGGCGCTCAAGTGTCGCATCCAGAGAAGCGCCGGGCCGGCCGACAAATACCCCTAAAGTCTCTCAAAAACATATTTCTGGTCCTTTGCTTCGACATTCGGCGGAATGTTGGCGTGACGGCCAAAATAGTCGTACCCTTCCTTCAAATTCTCCCAGAACGTATACCATTTCGAATCTTCATGCTTCCTCATATTGCCGTCGATCATCCTGAACGGAAAAGCGTGAACGCGAAAAAAAGACTGCCTGTTTCTCAGAGCCGCATCGGCAAGGGCATATATTTCCTCGATCCGGTCATCGGTCATGGCATAACACCCTATGGAAACACAGCTTCCGTGAACCATCAGAGCGCTGCCTGTCCTTTTGCGGCTTCTGTCGTAGGCATTTGGATAACCCAGGTCAAATGAAAGGTGGAACTTGCTAAGGGGATTCAGTTGATTCGGGGTTACATAGTAAAAACCTTCCGGGGCCTGTCCGTCCCCCTGCCGGATTTTGGGACCCAGACTCCCGGAACCATACGTGCAAATGCGATACGCTTTGAAAAAATGGAACCTGCTGCCGCGTTCAAGCCACAGGTCCAGTTCTCTTTCTTTCTTAAATATTCTTATGTATATAGGAGCTCCGAACCGGAGTCCCTTTTCAGCAAGTTGCCTCTCCAATTTCGGTCGTACACGGGAAACAGCTTCGTGCGAGCGAGGGCTTGATGGAACCCTGTCCTGAGCGTAGGCCGCCAAAGGTATTGCAAGGACAATCGCAAAGACGAAGCAGCTGGTCAATCTATGGATCAATCTCCACATCCCATAATGACCAACCGCTGCGCCGAAAACATCCAGCAAATGTATTCCGGCACAATCAAGTTTTCTGTCCATAAATGAGCCCGCTTTCCAAGAAGGCCATCAAACCGCTAATCTACCCAACTCGGAGGGCCGGCACGAAAAAACCGGAAATTTTCCTGCGGGAGCGAAATCGCCCGCCGGCACTCCGCCTGCGATCGCAGACCTTTATTCGCGGCTCACACCGCTCCTACAGCAATCCTTCCGTCTTTTCTGTAGGAGCGGGCTTGCCCGCGAATCTCTACCTTTACGAGGCAAGGCATGTTCGCCAGAAAATTAGCACAAAACCGATTTCCATTTCCAGAACGGAGTAAATAATCCCCTTCCAAAGGACGGGGCTTCGTCTTAGCCCCCTCTAAGGGCTCACTCAAAAATAACTTCCCATTTTCCCATCTCAGCT